>JBOGSE010000314.1:0-1020 GCA_050694895.1 bacterium
CCAGCTTCCACCCGCTGGAGCTCGCGCTGGGTGCCACGGCTGAAGTTCCATGCTCGAAGGTACGACACTACGTTGGCGCTCCATGTCGGGGTCGCCATAGGATCCCCCAGGTCGAGCTCGCAGATCAGTGTGGGCAGACTCACAAGCCCGTCCCTGCGTTGCGCTTGCCCAACTTCAGGAGCTCGTCGCGGACGACACGTCCGACGTCGGCACCCATGACCGGGCCGTAGAGGTTGACTACGATGCCACCGCCGTCCCGTGGGATGACAGTCTCACCGGCATGGACCACGGCAAGGCCCGTCCGTGCTATAAATCCACCTTGCTGAAGACCGGGTGGCGGCCTAAACTGACCTAGTCCGGTCTCCTGCGATACTCCGCGGGTCTCGCTGATTGGGTTGAGCTTGCTCAGCCACTCGATGGCCGTCTGCACGGCATCGATGATGTCCTGGATCCACCCGATGACCCTGTCGATGACGGCCTTGATCGGACCGAGAACAAACTGCCAGGCATCCACTAGCGGGCCTTTGACCACTTCGACGACCCGTCGGATAAAGTCGACGATCCGGCTGATGGCATCGACGATGGGCTCCACGAAGTGATCCTTGACGAACTCCACGACAGCCCGAAATGCCTTGATCTGAAGAGCGAGCCAGTCGATGACAAGAGAGATGGCGTTGATCACCACCG
Source organism: bacterium (assembly GCA_050694895.1). Classification (GTDB taxonomy): domain Bacteria; phylum Sysuimicrobiota; class Sysuimicrobiia; order Sysuimicrobiales; family Humicultoraceae; genus JBQTJP01. Next base: position 688 of record JBOGSE010000314.1, read on the forward strand.
GCAGCGCTTCCAGGGCCAGCTTGAGGATGATGACGACCGCGGCGCCGATGGCGATCACCACCGGCTTTACCGCCTCCCAGAATCTCATCAGCGCGGGTACCAGGTTGGCCTGGATCACATGCCAGGTCTGGGTAGCCGCCTCGAGGAGGTCACGGCCAAGTGCTTCGGCCACGGGCTTGATCGCATCCCATGTATTCGAAAGCCACGTCACGAGAACCTTGAAGGCCGGGGCTGCATTCTCCTGTAGGAATCCCACGACCGAGGCAAGCCCATCTGCCAAGACGGTGATGGCAGGCGCGAGCAGTCCACCGATCGTCTCGGCCAGGTTCCCCA
>JBOGSE010000315.1:0-18533 GCA_050694895.1 bacterium
AGAATTCCAACGAGCCAGCAATAGGCGCTGAATGCGATCAGGCGTCCGCGCCGCACAAGAGTGATGAGCCAGAGAATCGCCACGGCACCCACGACCGCGGCCACCAGGAATCCCACGACCAGTTCCAGCGCCGTGTGGCCCAACTGCGCAGCGAGTTTGACGTCCTTCAGTCCGAATACGCTTGCACCGAGAACTGCCGGTATCCCTATCAAGAAAGACAGGCGGGCGGCCTCGGTGCGGCGCATGCCGAGGGCGATCCCCGTGACGATCGTGATCCCCGAGCGCGAGATGCCCGGGATGATCGAGCTCGCCTGCGCCAGCCCCAGGGCAGCGCCGTCGGCCACCGACGCCTGCGGGGCTGACCGCGTCCCGCGCTCCCGGCTCCACAAGAGGATGGCGCCGGTTGCCAGCAGCTGATACGCCGCGCCCCGCACCGACTCGAACATGCGCTGGAGTGGACCGGCAAAGGCCAGGCCCAGCGCAGCGGTAATGGCCGTGGCGGCGACAATGCTGGCGGCCAGTCGCGGGTAACCATCTGCGTTCTCATCGGCCCTACCCCAGGCCAGGGCGGGCCGGCGCAGGAGCGCGATCCCCCCGCGCACCAGGCGAACGACGTCCGTCCAGAAGAGCACCACCGCGGCGGCCACCGTGCCCAGATGCAGCGCGGCTTCCAGAGCGATACCCGGTCGCCGCAGACCGAGATAGTGCTCGGCAAACAAAAGATGCGCGGTACTGCTGATGGGGAGGAACTCGGTCAGACCCTGGACGATGCCGAGGATGATGAGATCGAGCACTTGGGCGCTCCGGCGGTCTGCTGCGTCGAATGGTCGGTCGACGTCACAACGCGTGCTCGGTCCCCATCGTACGTCTGTTCGGCGGGACCGTCAACAGATCAGTGTGAAGCCGGCTCGTGGCTGCACACCGCGGGCTGGAAGGCTAAAGAGCTGAGCGTGCCGGTGCTTACGCCTGGACCGGCGCGGGCATCATGTTCAGGGTCTGGAGCACCCCGCGGATCTGCTCTTCTTCCTTCGGCGTGGCGTCCACGAGCGGCAGCCGGACCTTGCCGCAATCGAAGCCCGACAGGCGCATGGCGGCCTTGACCGGCACCGGATTCGTCGTGATGAACAGGACCTTGAACAGCGGCCACAGCCGCCGGTGGATGCGCAAAGCGTCGGCCGTCTTGCCGGCAAGGAACGCGCGGATCATCTGCTGGATCTCGGCGGCGGCAGGGGCGAGATTGCCCGCCACGCTCACCACGCCCACCCCACCCACTGCGAGCTTGGGCAGAGTCAGGCTGTCGTCGCCGCTGTAGATCGCGAAGTCATCTGGAGTGCGTACGCGAATCTCCGAGACCTGATCGAGGCTCCCCGCGGCCTCCTTGACGGCGACGATGTTCTTCACCTGAGCCAGGCGCGCGATCGTCTCGGGAGCGCAGTTCACCCCCGTGCGTCCCGGGATATTGTAGAGCATCACCGGCAATGGGGTGCTTTCGGCAACGGCCCGGAAATGCGCGTAGAGCCCGTCCTGCGATGGCCGGCTGTAGTATGGGTTCACCAGGAGCAGCCCGTCGGCTCCGGCTCGTTGAGCGTCTTTCGAGAGATGAATGGAGTGCGCGGTGTCATAGGTGCCCGTCCCGGCAATCACTTTCCCTCGGTCGCCGACCGCGTCCTTGACGGCTTTGAACAGCCGGATCTTTTCGTCATCGGACAGTGTTGGGGATTCACCCGTCGTACCGGCGATCACCAGCCCGTCGTTTCCGGCCTCGACGAGCTTTCTCGCGAGCGTGGCCGCGCGCGCGTAGTCCACCGCGCCCGAGGCGTCGAATGGGGTCACCATTGCGGTGACGAGGTGTCCGAACGGAGTCATTCCCAATCCCTCCCTCTCTCTAGCCGCGTGCGGCACGTGTGCGGGCCCGGAGTGCGTTATTGGCCAGGAGCGACTCGGCGATCTGAATCGCGTTGAGCGCTGCGCCCTTCCGTAGATTGTCGGAGCACACGATCATGCGAAGGCTGTGGGGATCAAAACGATCCGGGCGAATCCGGCCGACGAACACCGGATCGCGGCCGGCTGCGAGCAACGGCGTCGGGTAGCGGCCGGCGGTCGGATCGTCGATGACCTCGAGGCCCGCCGCATCGCCGAGGGCGGCGCGCGCGGCATCGGCATCGAGGGGTTTGTCGAGATCGAGGTGCAGGGCGAGCGTGTGTCCGACCAGGACGGGGACCCGAACGGTCGTCACGCTCACCGGGATGTCGGCCGCCAGCATCTTGCGCGTCTCGGCAACGATCTTGGCCTCTTCCTCGGTGTCGCCATTGCCTTCCCAGCGCCACTGCGGCCGCACGTTAAACGCCACCGGCTGATCGGTGGTCTGTGTCCCCGTCGCCGACGAGATGCGTTCCATATCGCCGGTCTCCAGGGCGTTGGTCGCCTCGAGAAGGCCGCCGCTGTGCGCCAGCAGCGCGCGCATGTTGTCGATGCCACCGCCTGAGACCGACTGATAGGTCGCCACGATCGCGCGGCGGACGCCGGCGGTCGCGTGAATCGGCCTCAACACCATCGCGAGCGCGATGGCGCAGCAGTTCGGATTGGCGATCACCCCGCGATGCTCATTCAGGGCGTCACCGTTCACTTCGGGCACGACCAGCGGCACACGGGGATCCAGCCGCCAGGTCGAAGAGTTATCGATGGCGACCCCGCCCGCCTCCGCTACCGGCCAGGCGTAGCGGCGGCTGGCGTCGTCGCCGCCCGCGAACAGGACCAGGTCGGCATCCGTAACGGCATCCCCGGTCTCCTCGACGGTGAGCGTGGCGCCCCGAAAGGTCACGTTCCGGCCCGCCGAGCGCGCCGTCGCAAACAGGCGCAGCGTGCCCACCGGAAAGTTGCGCTCCTCGAGGACGCGCACCATCGTCGTGCCGACAATACCCGTGGCCCCGACAATCGCGACCTGCAAACCCGACACGGCCCGCTCCTCCTGCCGCACGTTACCGCAATCCTAGCAGATGCTCCAAGCCGTAAGCCAGTCCCTCGATCTGGGGCGCGCGGCGAATCGCAAGCAGCAGGCCCGGCATGAACGACTCTTCGTTGAGTGAATCGTGGCGGATTGTCAACGTCTGCCCGGGGCCCCCAAAGATGACCTCCTGATGCGCGCCCAGACCGGGAAGGCGGATGCTGTGCACGCGTACGCCGTCCGCCGTGCCGCCACGCACGCCGGCGACCATCTCTTCTTCTGCCACCTGAGGCCGCGGTGGATCACCGCGCGCCTCGGCGATCAAACGCGCGGTCTTCTGGGCCGTGCCCGACGGCGCGTCGCGTTTGCGGTCGTGGTGCAGCTCGATGACCTCGACGTGCGGCAAGAAGCGCGCAGCCACGCGGGCAAATTCCATCATCAGCACCGCACCGATGGCAAAATTCGGCGCGACCACCGCTCCGACCCGTCGCGAGTCGGCAAGCGCGCGCAGGCGCTCGATCTCTTCGGACGGGATCCCGGTGCTGCCGACGACCGGCCTGACGCCCCGCTCCAGCGCGGCGCGCGCGTGCGCCGCCGCGGGAGCTCCGGGCGCGAACTCCACCCAGACGTCGGGCGAGACGGCAAAGACCGCTGAGGGATCGCTGGCCACGATCACCCCGAGCGGGGCCGCGCCCGCCAGCTCGCCGGCGTCACGTCCCACGCCCCGTTCGCGTCCCAGCGCCGCCACGAGCGTCATGTCGCTCTCGCGCGCGACGGTGCGCACCGCGGCCCGGCCCATCCGGCCCGCCGCGCCGCTGACCGCCACGCGGATCCGGCTCATGGTCTGCCTGCCCTCACGACCGCGGGAAGTTCGACACTGCGTGATGGAACTCCCGCGGAGTAAGTGTCCCGCGGGCTCGATCTCTGCAGAACGCGGCTTCGTTATCCCGCTGTAGAAGCGACCCGCGCGACGCGCGGGGAAGGCAGCCGGCCCAACGCCGCCGTGAAGGTATGCTCAAGATCGGCACGCATCGTCCCATGGGCGCCAAACGGACCGATGGCCGCCATCGCCAGCTGGTCCGCGGTAAAAATCTCAAGCGCCATCTGTCGCACGGCATCGGTGCTCACCGCGTCAATGCGGCCGATGATCTCGTCGAGGCCGATCTGCCGGCCATAATACAGCTCAGAACGCGCCAGTTTGTACATGCGGCTGCCGGTACTCTCCAGCGAGAGCATCACGTTGCCCTTCAACGACTCCTTGGCGCGGGCGACTTCCGCGTCGGTCAGCGATCCCGGCAGCGCCGCGATCTCATCGAACGTGAGGCGGACCACTTCCGGACCGCCCTCGGGGCTCATGGCGGCGTAGACCACGAACAACCCACCCTCGCGGTAGGCGGCGGCGTAGGACGAGATCGTGTAGACGAGCCCACGCTTCTCACGGATCTCGTGAAAGAGCCGGCTGCTCATGCCGCCGCCCAGCACGTTGTCCATGACCTCCAGAACATACAGCCCGTCATCGGCCTGTGGGAGGCCTCGCGTCGCCAGGCACAGATGGACCTGCTCGATGTCTTTCGTCCTGACGCTGACGCTCGGCGTCAGCGGGGGCGTCTCGGTCGGCTGCTGCAGTCCCCGGCCGTCCCACGCGCCGAGATGCTGGGCCAGCAGATCGACGACCGCCTGGTGCTCGATGTTCCCGGCCGCGCTGATGACAATGTTGTCCGGCCGGTACCGTTGTTCGAGGTACTGGATGAAATGATCTCTCGTCATGCCCGCGACCGTCATCCGTGTGCCGATCACCGAGCGGCCCAACGGGTGCCCGTTCCAGATCGTCTGCGCGACCAGATCCTGCACCAGCTCGTCGGGGGAGTCTTCGTACATCTTGATCTCTTCGGTGATCACCTGCCGCTCGCGCTCGATGGCTTCGGGATCGAGCGCGGCGTTCTGCAGCATGTCGGCCAGGATCTCGACGACCGCCGGCAGATGGTTGGCGAGCACCTTGACGTAAAAGCATGTATGCTCCCGGTCGGTAAAAGCGTTCATCTGGCCGCCGAGCGCGTCAACGGCCTGGGCGATCTCCAGGGCCGAGCGCGTATGCGTCCCTTTGAAAAACAGGTGCTCGAGGAAGTGCGAGATCCCGTGGACCGCGGCCGCCTCGTACCGGGATCCGGTGGCCACCCAGATGCCGAGCGACACGGTGCGGACGTGCGGCATCGACTCGGTGAGGACACGGATGCCGTTGGGGAGGACGGACTTCTGTACCTGCTCCATCACCGGCTCCTCTATGGAGGCGTGCGCCGGGAGGCTCGCTGCCCCTCCCGACGGCGCGACGGGCGTCCATCCCGCGCATGCGGGCCGCCACGCGGACGATCGTGTCGCGGGCGGGACTGCACATCGGGCGGCTGCCGATCTTCTTCCGCAACCCAGCCGGCTGGCGGCGGCTGCGTCCCCCGATGTGTCAGGTTGATGCGGCCGAGGTTGTCGATCTCTTTGACTTTCACGTCGATCTCGTCGCCGACCTTCACGACGTCTTCGACCTTGTTCACGCGATCGTAGGCCAGCTCCGAGATGTGCACGAGGCCCTCTTTGCCCGGGAGAAACTCCACGAACGCTCCGAAGTTCATCAGGCGCGTCACGCGGCCGTGGTACGCTTCGCCGACCTGGACTTCCTTCACGATCGCCTCGATCATCTGGACGGCACGCCGCGCCGCGTCTTCGTTCACCGACGCGACCGACACGCGGCCGTCCTGCTCGACGTCGATCTTGGCGCCGGTGTCCGCCGTGATCTTGTTGATGATCTTGCCGCCCGGACCGATGATGTCGCGAATCCGATCGGGATTGATCTGGATCGTGAGTATGCGCGGCGCGTGGGGAGACAGGGTGGTGCGCGGGGCCGGGATGGTCTTCGCCATGACGTCCAGGATCTGGAGGCGCGCCGTCCGCGCCTGGGCAAATGCATCGGCCAGAATCTGCCGCGAGAGCCCGGCGGTCTTGATGTCCAGCTGGACCGCCGTCACCCCGGCGCGCGTCCCGGCGATCTTGAAGTCCATATCGCCCATCGCGTCCTCGATTCCCTGGATGTCGGTGAGCAGCACCGGCGGTCGATCGGCCGAGGTGACCAGCCCGATCGAGATGCCTGCCACCGGCGCGCGCAACGGCACACCCGCATCCATCAACGAGAGCGTCGACCCGCACACCGACGCCATCGAGGTGCTGCCGTTGGACTCGAGCACCTCGGAGACGACCCGGATCGTGTACGGAAACTGGTCCGCCGTCGGAATCATCGGCCGCAGCGCCCGTTCAACCAGGGCCCCGTGTCCCACGTCGCGGCGACCGGGCCCGCGCAGCGGCCGCACCTCGCCCACCGAGAACGGCGGGAAGATGTAGTGATGCATGTACCGTTTCGTCTCGACGATCCCGATATCGTCCAGACGCTGCTCGTCGTCACCCGTCCCCAGCGTCGTGATCGACAACACCTGCGTCTGTCCCCGCTGAAAGAGGCCTGACCCGTGTGTCCTGGGCAGGAGGCCCACCTCGCATGCCAGTGGGCGCAAGTCCCGCGGCCCGCGTCCGTCGGGGCGGCGGCCCGTCTCGACAATCCGCTGCCGCACCTCCGCCTTGGCCACGGCGTCGATCACGTCGGCGATCTGGGCGTCGGCCTCCGGAAACTGCTCGCGGAGCTGCGCCAGCACCTCTGTCTCAACCGCCCGCAGGGCGTCCTCGCGCGCGAGCTTCTCCGGATGGTTGAGAGCCTCTCGCACGAGTGGCAGCGCGGCGGCACGCACGGCGGCTTCAAGCGTGGGCTCGGGCCCGGCTATCGTCACCGCGGCCGGCGGCTTGCCGGCGGTCTTCGCCAGCTCCCGCTGCGCGGCCACCAGGCGCCTGATCTCGGCGTGTGCCAGGTCGATCGCCTCCAGCAGCCGCTCCTCGGGAACCTCGTCACCGCCGGCCTCGAGCATCACGATCGCGTCTTCGGTCCCGGCGACAATCAGATCCAGCCGGCTCTGCTCCTCAATCTGCCGCAACGTCGGGTTGACGACGAGGCGGTCATCGACCAGGCCGACCCGTACGGCTCCAAGCGGCCCCTTGAACGGAATGCCGGAGAGCGTGAGTGCCGCGGACGCGCCGTTGACCGCCGCCACCCCCGGATCGTGCTCCTGATCCGTGGACAGCACCGTCGCGATGACCTGTACGTCGTTGCGAAATCCCTTGGGAAACAGCGGCCGGATCGGCCGGTCGATCATGCGAGAGGTCAGGACGGCGCGTTCCCCCGGCCGCCCTTCACGCTTGAAGAAACCGCCGGGGATCTTCCCGGCGGCGTACATGCGCTCTTCAAAGTCCGCGGTCAGGGGAAAGAAATCGATGCCCTCACGCGGGCTCTCTGCCATTGTCGCGGTGACCAGCACGACCGTGTCGCCGTGCGTCACGGTCACGGCGCCACCGGCCTGCCTGGCGAGCAGACCGGTCTCAAAGATCACACGCTCGCTGCCGACCTCAGTCTCGGCGCGACGCACCTGTGCCGCAAGATTCATGAACCAACCGCCCTTCCTAAGTTGACGTGCGAATCAAAGGAGCGGCGGTCAGCGCCGCAGCCCCAACGACTCCACGAGGCGCCGATACGTGGCGACATCCGACCGTTCCAGGTAGGCCAGCAGCCTGCGGCGCTGGCCGACCATTTTCAATAACCCTCTGCGCGAGTGGAAGTCCTTCGCGTGGCTCTTCAAATGCTCCGCCAGATGATTGATGCGGCCGGTCAGCAGGGCCACCTGGACCTCGGGGGATCCTGTGTCTTCTCCATGGCGGCGGTACTTTCCAACGATGTCCTGTTTTGCCTCGGGCTTTACCACGATGCTCCTCCACATCCCCGATCCTGGGTCGGGAGAAAGAGTGACGCCCGCGGCCGAGAGGCCGTTGGAGCAACGGGGCTCCCCGCCGGGGCCATTGAAAATATCCTAGCACAGCGATTCGGACCGGGCAAAGCAAATATTCTAGCCAAGATAGTACAATAATACTTGTCTCAGAACTCATGATGACAGCCTAGATGGCCTCCGGCGGCCTTTCCGCCAGGATCTGGCGCGCGGAAGCGACATCCCAGGTCAACTGGGCCCGCAGGGCCGATGCGTCGGGAAAGCGCCGTTCGGGGCGGAGCCGTTCGACAAAGGCGAGCTCCAGCGTCCGGCCGTACAGCTCGAGCTCCACGTCGATCAGATGCGCCTCCACCGCGGGACTATCCCCGCCAAAGGTCGGCCGCACACCGATGTTCACTGCCGCCGGGTACGTCGCCTGGTCAACGGTTGCATAGGCCGCGTAGACCCCATGGGCCGGGACCAGTTTCTCGGGCACCACCCCAAGATTGGCGGTAGGCACGCCTAGCTCACGGCCCCGGCCAGCGCCCGCGACGACCGTGCCTCGAACCGTGTACCACCGACCCAACCAGCGTGCGGCCGTGCGGACGTCGCCGTCCCGGAGACGGGCGCGTATCGCCGTGCTGCTGACGACCGTGCCGTCATCGATCACCGCGGATACCACCGCCACGTCAACGCCTCGTGGGGCGGCCCATAGGTGGAGCATCGCCGGGTCGCCTTCCCGATTGTGGCCAAAGGCATGGGTGGAAGAGATAACCATCCGGCGGGGGTGCAGGTGCTGCTCGATGCGCTCAAGCCAGGCCTGCGCCGCAAGCATGCGCAGGCGCTGGTCAAACCGCACAACGACCAGCGTGTCGATGCCCGTAGCCTTGAGCAGCCCGATCCGCTCCTCGAGCGTGGTTAAGAGAAACGCCTCGGCCGGCGGTGCCACCACGGTGAGCGGATGTGGATCAAAGGTAGTGACGACCGCCTCGCCCTCATTGGCTTCAGAGAGCCTCCGCAACGCTTCGATCACCGCGCGGTGCCCCTTGTGCAGCCCGTCGAACGTGCCCAGGGCCAGGCTCACCGGCCGCGTCGAGGCCGAGAAGGCCTCGATCCCGGCGACGACGTTCACAATCCGCCCCGCCCGCGCAGCACGCGAAACGGCAGCAGGCGTCCGGCCTCGATCCGCCCCAGAGCCACCAGCCCCCGACTATCGCGAAGCCGGACCGGCGAAGTCGTGCTCATCTGGGCCCACCCGGGGATCTGGAACAGGGGCAGAGGACGGCCGTCGAGCACCTGCTGGCGCTGACTCGCCGTCAGCTCGACGGCGGGAAGATCGTCCAGGGCTACATCGCTGGAGACAAGCAGCGTGACCAGCGTGTCGGCCGAGGCTGCGGCGCCGATCTCTTCCAGGGTCAGGCTGTGTGCGACCTCAAAACGCCCCGCGCGCGTGCGCAGCACGAACGAGGCGTGGGCCCCCACGCCCAGTCGCACGCCGAGGTCCCGCGCGAGCGCGCGCACGTAAGTTCCTTTGGAGCACTCAATCTGGACGAGCGCGGTCGCCCTCGGGCCGGGGGTGAACTGCAGCAACCGGCACTCGGTGATCTCCACCCTCCTGGGTGCAACCTCTATGGTTTCCCCGCGCCGCGCATGCTCGTAGAGCCGGCGGCCGGCGTGGTGCACGGCGGATACCATCGGCGGAACCTGCTCGATCGAGCCGACGAATTCTTCCAGCACTGCTCCCACCACCGCGGCTTCGAGGCCCGAGGCATCGCTCTCCTGGATGACCGCGCCGTAGGCATCCCCGGAGTCCGTCGCCATCCCAAAGGTGAACTCCGCGCGATAGCCCTTGCGCCGCTCGGTCAGAAACTCGGCGATCCGCGTGGCATGCCCCAGACACAGCACCAAAACCCCGCACGCGCCGGGATCGAGCGTACCCGTGTGCCCGATGCGGCGCTGGCCGGTCAGGCGCCGCAGGTGGTCCACCACGTCGTGGGATGTCATGCCGGGCGGCTTCAAAACGTTCAGCACGCCCGCCAGACCGTTACCGGCCTTCGCGCTCGGCCCCCGCACCGTCACGGCTCCTCGAGAGTTCGCGTCGCGCTTCCTCCGTGGCGCGCCGCATGACATCCTCCAGCGATCCGGAGGGCTCGGCGCCCGCCGCGGCGGCGTGGCCCCCACCCCCCAGCGCCTGTGCCACGCGATCCGCGCGGAGCCCGTCGCGCGCCCGAATCGAGATCCGCACGCTCCCGGCGCGGTCCTCAAACGTCATCGCCAGGCGCACGCCGGCGATCGTGCGCAGCATCGCCGCAATGCCCGATGCCTCCTCGGGCGTCGCACCCGCCGCGGCGAGAATCTGCGGGGTGACGACCGCCGTCGCCACGGCGCCGCCTTCCTGCAGAGTCAGACCGGCCAGCGCATGCCCAAGCAGACGGAGCGCCGACGGCGGCTGCTCTTCGTAGACGGCGCGCACGATCTCACCGATGGTCGCGCCGCGGTCGATCAGGTCAGCCGCCAGGCGAAGGGTCCGGGCGGTCGTGTTGCCGTACCGGAAGACGCCCGTGTCGGTCACCAGAGCGGTCAGCAGGCATAGCGCGATCGGCCGGTCGATCTCGACGCCGAGCGCGCGGATCAGCTCGGCGACCTGCTCTCCCACCGCGGCCGCCGTGGGATCCCAGTCGGTGAGATGTGCGTAGCGGACATGGCCGGCGTGATGATCGATCGCGATGGTCGTGGCGGACGAGCGGACCGCCGCCGCGAGAGATCCGGTACGCGAGAGATCGCTGCACTCCATCGTCACCGCCGTGGTGTACGCGGCTCCATCGGGCGGATGCCGTACTACGGCATCTGCGCCCGGCAGGAACGCCAGGTTCGCCGGCACGCCGTCTGCGCTCGCCACCGTCACCGATCTGCCCAGGCGTCGCAGCGCCAAGCCCAGTGCAAGACCCGCGCCCAGGCAATCGCCATCCGGGGCGACGTGGCAGACGATCAGCGTGGTGGGGCTATCCCTGAGGGTCCGAGCGATCGTCGCCGGTGTCCCGTCGGGACCCACGGGGCTCCTCCTCGGCCACCTTACGGAGCAGCGAAGCGATCCGCGTGCCGCGCTCGATTGATTCATCGAGTCTGAAGAGAATGTCGGGGACGAACCGGACGGCGATGCGTGCGCCGAGCTCGGAGCGCACATAGCCCTTCGCCCGCTCGAGCGCCGCCATGGTCTGGCGTTTGGCTTCCTCGTCGCCCAGCACGCTCACAAAGATCTTCGCGTGCCGCAGGTCGCCGCTCACGACGACATCGGTGATCGAGACAAAACCGATGCCGGGATCCTTGAGGCCCCGCTGAATGATCGCGCTGGCTTCGGTCCGGATCACCTCGGCCAGTCGTTCGGCGCGCATAGGGGTCATGATGGCTCGCTCCACCTATCGGATCTCGACCTCGAAGTCCATCAGCACGATCTCTCCCTGCCGTTCGATGAGATCCGCAACCTTCGCCAAAATCGTGTGGGCATGCCTGGTGGACGTCGAGACGCACGCAAACCCGACAGCGGCCCTCCGCCAGCTGTCATGGTGATCGACCTCGGCTGCGGAGATGCGAAAGCGATGCTGCGTGCGCTCCACCAGGCTCTTGATCAGGCGACGCTTGTCCTTCAGATTCCGCGAGCCCGGCAGGCTCAGTTCGGCACGCGCGACGCCGACAATAATGCCGCACTCCTCCTACGGCGCCGTGTGGACGTCAGGCCGGCACCTGCTGCACTTCGAAGGCCTCGATGACGTCGCCTTCCTTGATATCGTTGAACCGCTCGATGCCGATACCGCACTCGAACCCGTCGGTGACTTCGCGCACGTCGTCTTTGAACCGCCGCAGCGACCCGATCCGGCCTTCGAAAGCAACGACGCCGTCCCGAATGACGCGGGCCTGCGCGCCGCGCAGAATCCGTCCGCCGGTCACGTACGAGCCCGCGATCGTGCCCAGCCGGGAGATCGAGAACGTCTTTCGCACCTCGGCCTGTCCCAGGACGACTTCGCGGGTCTTGGGGGCGATCATACCCTTTTGCAGCGCTCCGAGGTCATCGAGCGCCTCGTAGATCACGCGGTACAACCGGAGATCGATCCCCTCGGCCTCGGCGATGCGGCGCACCTGCGCATCGGGCCGGACGTTGAAGCCGATGATCGTCGCGCGGCTGGCCGTGGCGAGCATCACATCGGACTCGGTGACGTTCCCCACGCCCGAATGCAGGGTATAGAAGGCAACTTCGGGCCCGGTCATCTTGGCAATCGCGGCGGTCAGCGCTTCGACCGATCCATGCGTGTCGGCCTTGATGATCAGGCGCAGCTCCTTCGGTCCCTCGGCCTCCTCTGGCGCCGTGGGACGCGCCTGCGCGTGCTCGGCGGCCCGCCGGCGCTCCCGCCGCTCTTCGGCGATGGCCTTCGCGAGCCGCTCGTCCCGGACGACCTCGAGCAGGTCCCCGGCAACAGGCACGTCGACCAGCCCGACGACTTCCACGGGTGTCGAGGGCGTCGCCTGCTCCATGCGTTTTCCCTGGGCGTCGATCATGGCGCGGACGCGCCCATGCGACTCGCCGGTGACCACAGCGTCGCCAACCTCCAGGCGCCCCTCCTGGATGAGCACGGTGGCGACGGGCCCGCGGCCGCGATCGAGGCGGGCTTCAATGACCGTGCCGCGCGCCGGCCGATCGACCTCGGCCTTGAGCTCCTGCAGATCGGCAAGCAGCAGGATCATCTCGAGAAGATGCTCCAGGCCCGTTCCCTGCCGGGCCGAGACCGGCACCATGATCACATCGCCCCCCCAATCCTCGGGAACCACACCGAGGTCGGACAGCGCCTGCTTGACTCGATCGGGGTTGGCCTGCGGCAGATCGATCTTGTTGATGGCCACCATGATCGGGACGCCGGCGGCCCTGGCGTGATTGATCGCTTCGACCGTCTGCGGCATCGGGCCGTCGTCGGCGGCGACTACCAGTACCGCGATGTCGGTCACCTGCGCGCCCCGCGCGCGCAGTGCGGTGAACGCCTCGTGACCCGGCGTATCGATGAAGACGATTGAGCGGCTATCGGCCTGGACCACTGAAGCGCCGATGTGCTGAGTGATCCCACCGAACTCTTGCTCCGCCACCTTCGTGCGGCGGATCGCGTCGAGCAGGGTAGTCTTCCCGTGATCAACATGCCCCATCACGGTCACGACCGGCGGCCGTGGCATTGCGCCCTCGCCGGCGGCGACCGTCAGCCGCTCGATCTTCGTAACGGCTGCCTCGGCTTTCGCCGGAGCCGCGGGCCGCTGGACCACAGTGCCGAACGTCTCGGCCACCTTTTGGGCCAGATCGACAGGAATCTGCTGGTTGATACCGGCGAGCACGCCATGGTCGAGCAGGCGTCGGACGATTTCTCCCGGGGGCGCGCCGAGACGGGTGGCGAGCTCCCCGACGCTGACCGGACCCGCCAGCTCGATCTCGCTGGCGACGGCCGGCGCGATTTCCACCGGCTCGGGCTCGGGTCTCACCGGGGTCCTGCGGCGACGCCGTGGCAGCCGTCGCATGGGCCGGCGCGGCTGGAACTGCGGCCGCCCACCCGCCGGCCTCCCACCGCCCGTCGCCGGACGCCGCCGATCACCTGTGGGCGCGGGGCGAACCGGGGTTGCCGGCGGGCCCGGAGGAACTTCGCGCTCCAGCGGCCCGCGCGGAGCCTCGCGATGGGCCTCCCGCCGCGGTGGCTTGACCGGCTCGATCCGGACCGGTCCAGACGGGGCCTCGGGCGCGTGGCGCGGGACCGTCCGGGACGGCGCCCGGGGAGCCTCGACCGGCGGTGCCGATGGAGACGCCGCAGATGCGGTTGGCGCTGGCGATGCTGGGGCGACCGCGGACCCCGGTCGCGAGACGACCCGCGGGGGCCCTTCTGGCCTTGGCGTCGCTTCGGGCCGGCCGGGTACCTCGAGACGCTCCGGCGCTTCGGGCCGGGTGGCGGCCGAGACGTCGGCCGCGGGCTCGGGTGCCGGCTCAGGGGCCGGCGGCAGCACGATCTTCCGGATGCCGAGGATTCGCTCACCCGTCGCCGTCTTGGCGTCGGGGTGCAACGCAGCGGCGGGCGGGATGACGCGCGGCGCGGCCACCGGCAGAGCCGGCGCTGCCGACGCCTTCTTGCCCTTGGCGGGTCGTGTGGCCGCCACGTGCGTGCGGATCCGATCCTCTGCCGCCACCGTCAGCGTGCTGCTGTGGCTCTTCACGGCCACCTTGAGTGTGGCCATGGTGTCCATCAGCTCTTTGGTGGTCAGCCCGAGTTCTTTAGCAAGCTCGTAAGCCCGCATGCACGTGCCTCCTACACTTTGCCGGCCGTCTGTGTCGAGCGGCGGATCGCCACCTGCAATTCGTCGGCGAGCGCCTCTGGGATGGGCATCGCCAGCGCATGCTCGAGACGACGATCTCGCAGCGCGGTGGCCACACACGCCTCGTTCGGACACACGTATGCACCACGGCCCGACGCCTTGCCGGTACTATCCACGCGGACTTCCCCGGCGGGCGTCCTCACGACACGCACGAGCTCTCGCTTCGGGCGCATCTGCCGGCAGGCCACACACTGCCGCTGGGGGACATGGCGAACCCTGGACATGAGTCCTGACCTACCCCTGCCCCTCTCCGGAAGTCGGCGGAGTCCCGGACGGCACCGCATCGGTCTCGACGGCGGCCTCCGCGCGTGTCTCCTGCGCGGGGATGGCGGTTGCGTCAACCGCGGCCGGTTGCGGGGCCGGCGGCTCCTCTTCCGGAAGATCGATGAAGATCTTCTGGGCCTCGATCTCCCGAATCTGCGACTCGCTCTTGATGTCGATACGCCATCCGGTGAGCTTGGCGGCCAGGCGTGCATTCTGGCCCTCGCGGCCAATCGCCAGCGACAACTGATGGTCGGGGACGATGACCTGCGCTGTCTTCGTCGCTTCGTTGATCTCCACGCGGACGACTTTGGCCGGGCTAAGGGCCGCCGCGGCGAACTGCGAGATATCGGGGGCCCATGCCACGATGTCGATCTTCTCGCCCCGCAGCTCGTCAACGATCGCCTGGACGCGCGAGCCTTTCGGCCCGACGCAGGCGCCCACGGCGTCAACGTTGCGGTCGCGCGAGGCGACGCCGATCTTGCTCCGCGTGCCGGCTTCGCGGGCGATCGCCTTGATTTCCACGATCCCTTCGTAGACCTCGGGCACCTCGAGCTCGAACAGCCGCTTGAGCAGGCCCGGGTGCGTCCGGGAGACGACGATCTGGGGCCCGCGTGTGCCCTGGCGCACTTCGACGACGTACGCTTTGACACGCTCTCCCTGCCGGTAGCCCTCGCGCGGGATCTGCTCCGGCGGCGGGAGGACGGCCTCGATACGCCCCAGATCGAGGAAGACGTTCTTCCGCTCGATCCGCTGCACGATGCCGGTGACGATGTCGCCCTCCCGGTCGCGAAACTCCTTGTAGACGAGCTCGCGTTCGGCCTCACGCACCCGCTGGACGATCACCTGCTTGGCGGTCTGCGCGGCGATACGGCCGAAATCTTTGGGCGTCACTTCAACCTCGACCATCTCGCCTACCTGCGCGGTGGGGTCCCATTCCCGCACTTGCGAGAGGGCGATTTGCAGCGTCGGGTCATCGACATCTTCGACGACGGTGCGAACCTGATAGGCTCGCATCTCGCCGGTATCGCGCTCCATCTCGATGCGCATGTTTTGGGCCGTCGCCCCGTAGTTTTTCTTGTATGCCGACAGCAGGGCCGCCTCGATCGCATCGAAGATGATGTCCTTGGTGATCCCCTTCTCTTCTTCGAGTTGATCCAGGGCCCGCAGGAGCTCCGCGTTCATGGGATCAGGCGTCCTCCTCTGGCAAAGTCCTCACGAAGATCGGTCATCTCCACCACCAGGCGCGCCTCCGCGATCCGGTCAAGCGGCACGCGGGCGGGCTCTCCATCCATGCTCAGCACGACGTCGCCGCCGTCTAACCCGACGAGGCGACCCTTCCACCGGCGACGCCCGGCAACGGGCTCGCGCGTGGTCAGTGCCACCGTCCGGCCGACAAACCGCCGGTAATCGGTTTCCTCACGCAGCCGGCGATCGAGCCCGGGCGAGGCGACCTCCAGCGTGTACTTGTGCGGGATCGGATCGTGCAGGTCGAGGGCGCGGCTGAGTTCCTCAGAAATCCGCGCGCACAGCTCGACGCTTACCCCGTCCTCACCCTCGACGCTGACCCGGAGGGTCGTCCGGGGCCCTTCGCCAAGCACGTCGACGCCTGCCAGCCTGATTCCCCAGCGGGCGGCCATGGCTGCCGCGAGCCTCTCGACGTCTGCCGCCCACGCCCGCTGGACCATCTCGAACTCCTCCGCGTTTCCCGGCCTGCCCCGCCATAAAAAATGAGCGGGTCAGTTCACCCACTCGCGTCACCGCGCGCCGGCGGAGAACCGGCAACTCACTGCAGCGGCGACCACGGATCATGCTAGCATACCCGCGCAGCGCAAGGCAAGGAGTCGGATATCCCGGACCGAATATCGCCCTGGAGCGTATCGCGATGAAGCGACGCAGAAGCTGTCAATACGGGATAACCCTCCTGGAAGTGGTCATTTCCACGATGCTGCTGGGTGTCGTGGCGGTGATCATCTTTACGGCGTTTGGGATCGGGCTGCGCGCCGCGGCGCTGGCCGGAGGGATGAATACGGCCACCGGACTGGCCGAGGAGACGCTCGCGACCCTGACGGCGGCGCCGTGCGGCTCGTCCTTCCGCCAGACTCTTCCCACCGAGGTTGAAGGCCAGCACCGGTACCGCTACACGCGCCAAGTCCTTGCGCGGCCGGCGCCAGGAAAGAACATGTGGGAGTTGAGTGCCACCATTTCGTGGGTCCAGGAACGGCAGCAACGCAGCGTGACATTGACGACGCTGCGCTACATCTCCACGGCCTGCGAATTCGTCGGCCAGTGAGGGCGGTGTGGTGAGCCACGGCACCGTCCGCGCCGCACGTGGTGGCGAGGCCGGTGTGACCCTGCTGGTGGTGCTCGTCCTGCTGCTCGCGGTCACCGCAGCGTCCGGCGCGTTTATCTGGTTCATGAACCAGCAGCAGACGCGCGCGGGCGGCCGGCTCCGGGCCGCCGCGGCCGTGGCGGTTGCAGAGGCAGGCGTACACAGGGCCCTCGCGATTCTCGAGTCCGTCGCCCCGGATGGACAGTCCCCGGGCAGAAGCTGGCGCCCGTCCGCACATACCGAGCGACTGAACGTGGGCCCCTTCGACGGACGCTTCACGATCTCACTGGCCGATGGCCCCGGCGACGCGATCCTCGTGACAAGCAGCGGCGAAGTGGCCGGGGTGCAGCGGCGGGTGCGGGCGCGGGTGCATCTCGCCTCATCGGCGCTGCTGGCGGCGCTGCACGGGGACGGGGTTGTGCGCTTCGAGAAACCTCCGGCCATGGCGTTCCTGCTTCCCTACGGTGCCGGCATCGGCGACCGCCCGTGGATCCAGGTTGCGGCCGGGAAGGAAATCTGGTTTACGACCACCGCGGTGTCTATCAACAACCGCAACGCATCGACGGTGGTGGCACCGGGCCCCGTTGACGCGCCGGATGCTGCATCGCCGCGTCCGGACCCCGTCCGCCTGCTGACGTCCCGGGCCGGAGTGGTCACACTGGGCGCCGACCACACGCAGGTAGACATCCAGCAACTGCGCAACGCGGGTGTCCACGTCGAGGGTGTGGTTCTGCGGACCGGGGCGTTTCCACAGCCGCCGGAGGTGGATCGAGCGTACTTTCAGCGGCAGGCCTCCGCGAACACCGCCAACGCCGCCCTTAATGAAGCCGCGGGGAGACACCACGGGGATAGTGAACTCGTCAAAAAGCAGGACAGCTCATACTCCCGCACGCAGTTCGACAAGCTTCAGGCGTACCTCCGGGTCGGGCTCACCCCGCCACTGTTCCGCGGGGTGGTGTATGTCGGGGGCGGGGTGGTGCTGCGCGACGGCGAGCGCATGGATGTGGTGGAAGGCGCGCTGGTCACCGACAGCACCGTGCACATGAGCCAGGGCGCCGTGTTACAGGTCACGCATTCGGCATCCACGCGCACCTTGCCCGGGATCATCGTACTCGACAACGGCGGCATTACGGTGACGCAGGGCGCCCGGCTGCGGGCGCACGGCCTGGTGTATACCAGCCGGTTGTTCGATGTCGGCCCGGGCGCGCATGTCGACGTCGTCGGAGCCGTGCTGTCGGCCGATCCCGACTTGAGCTTCCGCAATTTCGCCGCCACCGTCGTCATTCGATACGACCCGGCGGTCCTGGGCACGCCGGGCCTGCGCACCGCGGTGCCGAGCGGGGCGCCGCCGGCCGAGGTCGCCTGGGTTGCGGCCTGGGAAGAACTTCCCTAGACCTTCTCCCAAGCTTCCAAAGGATTCTGGCCCATCCCAGCGAATGGTGCTGGGCATTCCCGCTTGACTCTGCCCTGCCGTTCTGTGCCCAAGAGCGGCCGGAACTCCATAGAGGGGGTGGTGCCGGATGCCCCGGCGGATTTTCGTCGCCGCTGTCGTTGCGCTCCTCGTTTTTGGGGGAGCGCTGCCCGTCCGCTCGCAGTCTACATCGTCTGCCGAAGTGCCCCGCGCGTACTTCATCCAGTTCCAGAGTGCGCCCATTGCCGCGCTCAGGGCCGGAACGCCTGCCGGCGCGGTCGCCGGTCAGCTGGCCCGGCTGGCCAGGGAACGCCAGGACTTCCGGCGCAACGCCAGCGCGGCCGGCGC
>JBOGSE010000316.1:0-9187 GCA_050694895.1 bacterium
CGCGATCTTCTCTCGGTCGAGCGCGTAGCTGGCCGCCCGCCGCACGGCCACGTCGCTTGTGGGCCACCGTGTCACGTTGAACGGCCAGTGCTGCGGCACCCCCGAGGTCTTGTGCATCATCAACTGGTACCTGGGGTCGGTTCTGAAAGTCGGGGCCATGTGGCGGGCTGGATCTTCGGCCACGTGTGCCTCGCGCTTTTCTAAGGCCAGGGTCTTCGTCTGCTCCTCGTTGATGAACTTGTAGACAACTCGGTCCAGGAAGGCGGGGCCGCGATGCCGCATGTGCGGGGGACCCCACCGATAGTCCGGGTTGCGGACCAGGACCAGGGTGTTCTCGTCGGGCCACGCTTCGACCTTGAACGGGCCGGTGGCCACGGGTGTTTTGAGGAAGTTGTCGCCCAGGCGCTGGACGGCCGCGGGCGAGACCGGCGCGAGCCCGACGCTGGAGACCGACTGAACGAACTGGGGATACGGATCCGAGAAGTACACCCGCACCGTGTAGGTGTCGACAACCTCCGTCCTCACGTAGTCGCCTAAGAACGGGGCACGGGTAGAGCGCGTCTTCGGATCGCGGATCCGGTCCCAGGTGAACTTGACCGCCTCGGCGTTGAGCGGCGTGCCGTCGTGGAACCTGACATCGCGCCGCAGGTGGAACGTGTAGCTCTTGAAGTCGGGCGCGGCCTCCCACCGCTCGGCCAGCCCGGGGACGAACTTGTTGGCCTCGGTCTGCCAGATCAGGGAATCGTGCGTGTTCTGGTTGATCATCGACGTGTAGCGCGAGGTATGCACGCCGGGATCGAGGTGCGCCGGCTTCTGGTGGGTGACGATGACGAGCGTGCCGCCGGGTTGAGGCGCGGGGGCAGGCGCAGGAGCGGGCGCCGCCCGAGGGGCAACGAACAGCACGAGCGCTGGGAGCAAACCGATGGCTAGCAGGTAGCGGGGAATGCGGTTCACTCTCGTTTACCCCCTTTATGAAATTTTTCAATCCGAGTTGGTCGTCGCGTTCTATGGGGGCGGCCGTTTCTCCTGCGCTTCACGCAGGCGGCCGCGGACCGCCTTTCGCCTTGGAGGAGTTTAGCTTTCCCACCCTAACTCCACGGAAAGACTGGAGAAGACCAGGAGGGACTATGACCATCAAGCGCATCAATCCCGGCCCGAGGTTCTGTGGAGCCGTCGTCCATGGCAACACGGTCTACGTGGCGGGTCAAACGGCCACCGATCCAACGGTAGGCGTGCGGGTCCAGACCGAGCAAGTGTTGAAGCGAATTGACGACTTGCTCGCGGCCGCCGGGACGGACAAATCGAAGCTCCTGTCGGCCACGGTGTATCTGTCCGATATCCGCTACTTTGACGACATGAATGCTGTCTGGGAGGCGTGGGTCGACAAGAACAACCTCCCAACGCGCGCAACCGTCGAGGCGAAGCTTGCCTCTCCAAAGCTCCTGGTCGAAATCGTCGTGACGGCGGCCCACATCACCTAATGTCCCAGCGATGGCTCGCATCGTTGTGCCCGATGACAGCCCGCCTGTTCTAACAGGGACGGCAGCCATCGAGCGGATCCGGTCCGCGGGTGACACGGTTGTGTTCAACACCCCGCCTGCCTCCGAGGATGATTTGATCCGGAGGATAGACGGGGCGCACACGGTTGTGAACATCCGAGGCTACTGCAAGTTTCCGCTGCGAGTGCTAGAGGCGGTGGACGGGACTCTTCGGCACCTGGCGGTGTGGGGCACCGGCACTGACAACATCGACCTCGCGGCGGCTCGCCGGCTTGGGATTGTCGTCTCGAACACGCCGGGCACCGCCACCGATGCGCTCGCCGAACATACCCTGGCCCTTCTGCTCGCCGTTGCCAGGCGTCTCGTGTCTCTGGATGCCGGTGTCAGGGAAGGGGGGTGGGAGCGCGGCATGCTGTTCCAATGCTGCGGCAAGACCCTAGGCATCATCGGCACCGGCGCCATTGGCTCCCGTGTTGCCGAACTCGGTCGGTCCATCGGGATGCGCGTCATCGCCTGGACGCTTCATCCAGATGCCGAGAAGGCCCGCCGGAGGGGGTTTGCGTACGTCTCCACGCTTGATGACCTTCTTGAGCAGGCTGACGTAGTCTCGCTGCACCTCAGATCCAGTCCCGCCACTCGCGGAATCATTGGGCCGGGACAGTTTGCGCGAATGAAAACGGGGGCGATTTTCCTGAACACCGCTCGAGGTGATCTTGTCGACGAGGATGCGCTGGTAGCGGCTCTGCGCTCGGGCCAGTTACTCGGCGCGGGTTTGGACGTCTTCAGCACGGAGCCAGTCCAGGCCGACAACCCGCTCAAGGGCCTCCCTAACGTCGTGCTGACGCCCCACACGGGTGGGACCACGCCAGAGGCGTTGGAAGCTGGCCTGAACCTCTGCGCGGACAACGTGGTGAGTTATCTGACGCGCGGCGAAGTCTCACACCGAGTCGTCTAGGGAAATCTACGCGGGGTCGGCCCAGGGATTCCTAGGCTTTAAGGGTATCGCCTTTCATGTGTACGCCGAGGTCGGCAACGCCAAGGACAAAGACCTCACGGCCATCGCCACGATCCATCAACAGAACGGGACCGCCGTGCCGGCAAAGAGTCCCGAGTACAGCATCCGCGGCACCGCGGGCATCTCTATCCGATTCAGACCACGCTACGATGAGACCGTGATGAAGGATATGACCTTGTTCGTCCCGTTTGACCAGTTCCCCGAAATCCCCGGGAGCACGCCATACAAAGCGAGGATTCAGATCTTCGATGGCGAGAAGGCGATCGGCAACCCGTATTGGTACGACTTCGTGCTGAATCGCCCCAGATAGGCTGACTCCCCCGGCAACGCACGAGGTCAGATCAGCGCGAGGCCTCCATGGCCCTTGCTGACTGCCGATGGGGATCCTGCAATTCTGGTGCGGCTTCGTTCCACCAATCACCACCCGCGGATTCTGGTGTCCGGTCCTGACCGGCGATGACGGTTCGCCCATCTTGCAAGAGCTGCGTCACGGAAGCCGCATCGAGGGGATGCGAGAAGAAATATCCCTGCCCATAGACACATTCCAGTTCCCCGAGGAGCGATACCTGATCTGACCGCTCGACGCCTTCGGCGACAATCTCCAGCCCAAGATTGTTGGCCATGCTGGTAATCGCGCGAAGAACGTGCCTGCCTTCCGGCGACGTGCTCTCGTCCCCTGTCACGAAGCTGCGGTCGATCTTGACCGTATCGATGGGAAACCGTTGGAGGAGGCTGAGAGAGGAGTAGCCCGTCCCGAAGTCGTCGATCGCGATCCGCACGCCCGTGGCCCTGATGCGAGCGAGTGTCTGTGCGGCGGACTCCCCATCCTCCATGATGGCGCTTTCGGTGATCTCCAGCATGAGTTGCGAAGGCTCCAGTCCTGCCTCTTGCAGGATGCGGGTGACCTGAAGGCAGAAATCGGCGTGCGCGAGCTGCCGTCGGGACAGGTTCACACTGATGCGTAGCGGCGGGTGCGCGGGGCTGAGCCAGCGAACCATCTGGCGGCAGGCTTCGCGCAGCGCCCACTCGCCCATCGGGATAATGAGGCCGGTCTCCTCGGCGATCGGGATAAATTCCCGAGGGGGAACTGAACGGCCGTGCGGCTGGCGCCAGCGGAGCAGCGCTTCGAAGCCCGCTATCTCGCCGGTGCGGAGGATCACGATCGGCTGGTAGGCGAGGCTGAACTCGCCGCGCTCGAGCCCGCGCCGCAGCGCATTCTGCACCTGCAGCGTCCTCAACACTTCCAGGCGCATTTGGTCGTCAAACATCTTGTAACTGCCCCGTGCAGAGTGCTTGGCGCGATACATCGCGATGTCCGCATCCCGCAGCAGCGTCTCGGGATCCGACCTGTCCGGTTGAGCCATGGCGATCCCCAGGCTTGCAGTGACGAACACCTCCTGCCCCCGCAGCTGGAAGGGCTTCTCCAGCGTCCGTTTGATGCGGTCGGCCACGAGGGTGGCCGCTTTGGGCGCGGTGAGGTCCTCCAGCAGCAGCCCGAACTCATCTCCACCCAACCGGGCGATTGTGTCCACTTGACGCACGCAACTCTGGAGCCGCTGTCCGAGGTCTGTCAGGAACCGGTCGCCCGCGCTGTGACCGAAGCTGTCGTTGAGGAGCTTGAAGCGGTCCACGTCGAGGAAGACGACTGCAAAAGTCGACCCTGTGCGGCTGGCCCGCTTGGCCGCATGCTGCAGCCGGTCCATGAACAAGGTCCGGTTGGGCATCCCAGTGAGTGGGTCCCGGATGGCATCGCATTGAAGGTCTGTGACCTGTTTTTGGAGGCTGGCAATTAACCGTGCGATGCTCTGCCCGATGCCGAGGGTCACGGCGATGCCCAAGAGTCCGAAACCGACTCCGAAGGGAAGAGGGGCCGTCACGGCCACGGTGGCGCCAAACGAGAGGGCCAGCCAGCAGATCAGCAGGACGAGCTTTGCCTGTAGACTCAGAGAGGGCAAGGCTTTTCGCACTCGATCCTCCGTCGTTCCCCTGCTGTGATCCGCCTGTCTCATCCCACAGTGTCGCCCCCGCGCGGACTCAACGAAAAGACGCGAGACCAAGACGGTCCCGCGTCACTATGCCGCTTCCGCTATGAAGAGAAAGAAGATCTCGCGGCATGCCCGCGAAACCCTCTTCGGCAGCCCAGCCGACCCCTGTGGGGTCCTGTAGCTTTGCGTCCCCGCCTTACGACGGGTATGCCCTTATCGGTGGTTCCACGCGGTTATTGCCCATCGGCGAACGCCTGTAGTCCAAGGAGTCGGGGAAGATCCTAGAAGGATTCGGCGTTGCGCGTGAGGAACCCGGGATTCCCCTGTCCCATGAGGAGGAAAGGCCTCAAATGCAGACAGTGCACGAGTCTCTGAGCATCGGCCGGGCTATCTGGCTGCTGTGTGTCACGGTGATGTTGATGCTCGTCCTCGCGGTCGGGCTTGGATTCCTGACCGCGTCCTACGACGTTGCCCTGATCCTCCATCCCGGGGTAATGGCCGCCGTTCAGCTCTCGGGCATCGGAACAGTCTTGGTGTGGTACGCCACCAGGGGCAGGATGTCGCCTGCCAGAGTGTTTCCGCTCCGGCGTGTCCGACGTTCGGTTCTGCTGCCGGTCATTCCCACGGTCATCGGGGCAAGCATTCTCCTGTCGGAGGCGGACAATGTGCTGCGCCTCGTCCTGCCGATGCCCGAGGCAATGACCTCAGTGCTTTCCAGCCTGGTGGGCAGGCAGGGGAACCTGTGGTGGTCGGTGCTGGCGGTCGCGGTGGTGGCGCCGCTGGCCGAAGAGTTTCTGTTCAGAGGATTGGTCCTCAATGGGTTGCTACGCCGGTACAGCCCGCGCAAAGCGATCGTGGCGTCCGCATTGCTCTTTGGCGCCTTCCACCTGAATCCATGGCAGTTCGTGGGTGGCACGTTTGCCGGCCTCCTCTTCGGATGGTGGTTCGTGCGGACCCGGTCGTTGATCCCGAGCATCATGGGCCATGCGGTGTACAACGTGCTCCCGCTGGTCTTGATGGGGATACTCAACGTGCAGGTGCCCGGATACACCGCGAGCGTGGGCGGCGCAGCGTTTCAGCCTGCCTGGTTTACCGCCGCGGGCCTCCTGCTCGCCGGAGCGGGCGTGGCGATGCTGGTGCGCGCGTTCACAAAGTCAGCGGACACCAGCGCCGTGTCAATCGTGCCTGCATAATAAGAAAAACTTGTTGGGGCGGGAATAGTCACCGCCCCAACGGCTAGCATATTCAGTTATTATCTCTCGCTCGCTTCCCGCTGAGCGTCGAAGACCCGATCGCCGTTACTGAACAACGACGCGGCGGCCGGTCATGATGAGCACAAGCAGGAATGCGACCAGCAGGATCAGGAGCAACTCGGCTATGCCCTTCTCCTCGTTGAAATCCTGGGTCACGGAGCGGAGCCACGTCTCAGCCCACGTTATGAGATGACTCTCCATTTCGTATCACCTCCGTTAGGTTGTTTTACCCCGTTGCGCCGGCCACAAACATACAAGGGCACACTTGACCAAGACCGACCTCACGCTGACTCGCGGAAGTCACCCAGGATCGTGGTGAACTCCACGAGATTGCCAAGGGAATCGCGGCAGAAAAACCGCGGCCGGTTGGGAATGGGAGTCGTGTCGTACGGCTTGTGGCCGGCTTCTTCGAGCTGACGTCGCGCAGTGTCCAACAGTAGGACTTCAAGACAGATATGACGGGGGTGATCAGGATCAACCACGCCCGGAAAGAAATGGAGCTCGAGACTGTCCGGACCAGATGAAAACCAGATCAGTCCTCGACCCGCCAGAGTCCGTGGTGGTGTGATCTCGTCCATGCCCAGCAGACGGCCATAGAACGCGCGAACCTCATCCTGTCTGCCCGCGGGATAGGGTGACGACACATGCTGCAGCCGCTGAACCCTCATAGTTCTCAGCGCAATTCGCTATCACGGCGGCCAGACCTGCGATAGGATGCGGGGCTGGCACACGGAATCGTTACGCCATGACCAACCAGCGTTTTCGTGCCGAGTATTTGCAAGATGTCACGCGCCGCATCTTCGTGGCAGTCGGGACACCGGAGCACATCGCCGCCGATGTGGCCGAGATCCTCGTCAACGCCAACGTCACCGGCCACGACTCGCATGGGGTGCTGCGGATCCCGTGGTATCTGGAGGCCATCGAGAAGGGCGAGATCGTGCCCGATGCCGAGCCCGCGGTGCTGCGGGAGACCGCGTCGACACTGCTGGTCGACGGCCGGTCGGGGTTTGGCCACCATGTCGCGCGCTGGGCGATGCGCAGGGCGATCGACAAAGCAGAGCACGCCGGTGTCTGCTGCGTCAGCCTGACCCGATTGAACCACATCGGCCGGCTGGGCGAGTACGCCGAGCAGGCGGCGCGCGCAGGGTCGATCGGCATCGTGACGTGGGGCAGTGCCGAGCCGGGCGAAGAGACGACCGTGCCGTTTGGTGGAGCCAGGGGCGCCCTGGGCACGAACCCGATCGCCGCGGGTGTCCCGGTGGGCGAGGGGCCTCCGTTCGTCCTGGATTTTGCGACGAGCGCGATTGCCGTCGGAAAGATCCACGTGGCGCGTAGCCGCGGTCTCGATCTTCCCGATGGCTGCCTGATCGACAAGCACGGGCGCCCCAGTGTCCGCCCCGAAGACTACTACGACGGTGGGTACGTGCTGCCAACCGGTGGGCACAAAGGGTATGCGCTGAGCCTGCTGATCTGCCTGCTGGGCGGGTTGTCGGGGCAGTTTGATGCCCGCCGCACGCTGATGGAGGGAGGGTACATGCAGGTGATCAGCGTCGGCGCCTTTCTGCCACCGGCGGACTACCAGCGCTCCGTTGCCGCGGTCCTCGACGGCATCAAGGCCACACCTCCTGCCCAGGGGTTCGGCGAGATACTGAGGCCGGGGGAACCCGAGCACCGCACGCGGCTCCAGCGACTGGCCGATGGCATCGAAGTGCCCCAGACCATCTGGCAGGAGATCGAGGAACGCGCGCAGAGAATGGGTGTCTCGCTGGGCGCTTCATGATGGCCGCTCGGTCTTGTGGATTGCCGCCCAGACCTTGCGGGGTCCAAGCGGCATGTCCAGGTGGCGCACCCCAAACGACGTGAGGGCATCGATTACGGCGTTGACGACGGCCGGGGTGGCGCCGATCGTGCCGGCTTCCCCCACGCCCTTTGCGCCGAGAGGGTTGCGGGGCGATGGTGTCTCGGTGCGCAACGTGACGAGGCGCGGCATCGTACTGGCGCGCGGTACGGCGTAATCCATCAGCGTCCCGGTCACGGGTTGCCCGGAGCCGTCATAGATCATGTCCTCGCATAGCGCCTGGCCGATGGCCTGTGCCACTCCACCGTGGATCTGGCCTTCGACCAGCAGCGGGTTGATCACGACCCCGCAGTCGTCGACAGCGACGTAGTGGAGCACCTGAGTTTCACCGCTGTCGGGATCGACTTCCACCACGGCCACGTGCGTCCCGAACGGAAATGTAGAGTCGCCTGCGTCGAACCTGCCGCTGGCGGACAGCACCTTCCGCCGACCCGCATCTACCAGCGCCCCCAGCGTGATGCCGCGGTCGGGTGCACCTTTCACAAAGACCCGGCCGGCCGCGATCACGAGGTCATCGAGACGCGCCTCGAGCTGGTCCGCGGCCAGCCGCAGCATCTTGCTGCGCAGCGCCACGGCCGCCCCGTGGGCCGCCGAGCCTCCCACGACCAGGCTCCGGCTCCCGGCCGTGCCGTCACCGTCGGGGATCAGCGCGGTGTCGCCGTGCATGACCGTGACATCCTCGATGCTCACTCCGAGGTTGTCCGCCACGATCTGCGCCAGACCCGTCGCCGCGCCCTGGCCGTGGGGTGAGATGCCGGTGAGCACGGTGACCTTGCCTTGTCGGTCCACCTGGACCTTGCAGCGGTCGTCGCCAAAGGTGCACCACTCAACATAACTGGAGACGCCGATGCCCAGGTAACGGCCGCGCTGCCGCTCTTCGTGCTGCCGCGTACGCCATGTGGAATAGTCCGCGACCTCCAGGGCCCGGTTCAGAGCTCGCGCGTACTCGCCACTGTCGTAGACGGCGCCTGAGACCGCGCGGTGTGGAAATCGGCCTGGGGCGATGAAGTTTTTCCGCCGGATCTCGGCCGGGTCAATCTCGAGGTCGCGCGCCAGCAGATCGATGGCGCGCTCGAGATAGAAGGCGGCCTCGGGCCGCCCCGCGCCGCGGTACGCGCCGGTGGGAACCTTGTTCGTGTACACTTCCAGGAGCTCAGCTTCGACGTCGTGAATATCGTATGGCCCCTGGATCATTCGCAGTGTCAGCGTCGGCACCTCGGCCGTGGTCGACAGCATATAGGCACCCACGTCGGCCACCACGCGCATCTGCAACGCGAGGATCCTTCCGTTGCGGTCCGCCCCGATGCGCACG
This sequence comes from bacterium, assembly GCA_050694895.1. GTDB lineage: Bacteria > Sysuimicrobiota > Sysuimicrobiia > Sysuimicrobiales > Humicultoraceae > JBQTJP01. The sequence continues at coordinate 8,923 of JBOGSE010000316.1, forward strand.
TCGGCGAACTGGCTGCGGCCATGGCTCGTGGCGATCAGATCCTCGCGACGGCTCTGCACCCACTTCACCGGCCGCCCCAGGCGCATAGCAAGCACGGGCAGCACAATCTCCTCTGAATAGATGTTGATCTTGGCCCCGAAACCACCGCCGACATCGGGCGCGATCACGCGCACGCGCGTGCCGGCAATCGGGGGCAGTTCCTCCAGAGTGTCGCGCAGCGCGTGTGGCATCTGCGTGGACGACCACACGGTGAGCCGGCGCTCCC
>JBOGSE010000317.1:0-1312 GCA_050694895.1 bacterium
TCAAACACATCACGGGCTTCCGTGAGATATTTCGCGGCAGAATCGAAGCGCCGCCGCAGCCACTCCACCAGGCCGAGGCCGCTGAGGGCCTTGCCATACAGGGGGTCCAGACCGAGTCTTACGGCGAGCTGCTCGACTCTCTTATAGGTCCGCCGCGCTGCGTCAAGCCGCCCGAGCTGCAGGTAGGTCGTCCCGAGGGACGTGAGGGCTCGCACATTCTCTTCCGTGCGGGCAGCCTTCGCGCGCCGCATGAGGGCCGTGCCCTGTTCGAGCAAGGGCAGCGCGGCCTTGTACGCGTGGCGCCGAACCTCGACCTCGCCTCTCAGCGCGAGTGCCATGCCGAGCCTGTGAGACAACCTGTGACGCCTGGCCATGTTCACGGCCTCGTCGGCCCATTTCGCCGCGTCATCCAGTTGATTGGCGGCACCGGCGACGCGGGCGCGCAGGAGGGCCGCGCGGATCCTCAGCTCGACCGGCATATCCGGCAGTACGGTCTCAGCAGCATGGACGTAGCGCAGTGCTTCGGCGCCACGTGTCGCAAGGTCCATATTGGCCGCGAGGTGCAGGAGGTTGAGGGCCGTCTCCAGGCGCAGATCGGGAGCGTCCATTAAGAGCGAGGCGACAGAACTATTGAGTCTTTGCGCCAGCGAAAGGACCGTCTCTACGGATGGATAGGATCTGGCGCTTTCCAACAGGCTGATGAAGCTTTTGCTGAGGTCGGGTGACGCGAGTCGCTGCTGGGTGAGCCCGGAGCGTCCGCGAGCGAGCCTCAGCCGCTGGCCGATTTGGATGAGCCAATCCGGACGAGCAAGTATGGAACGTGCGGGGGAGGGTTGAGCCATAGTGAACTCAGTGTACCAGCCTTCCGGCGGCGCTGACAAGCGACCCAAAGCCCCCTGGGCCTGTGAGCGCCACGCTGGCTTACCCTCCCCCGCCGTAGTCGCTCTTAGCCCCCTACAGGCGGTTCAGGACCCGATGTCTCGAAATCCACCACGGTGTTCGCCATGGGCAAGGGGGTACTCCCGAGCAAGATCAGAGCCGTAACGACCGCGATCACAATGCGCAACGCTTTTGCCATGCCGACTCCTCCTCCGGCCGAGATTTTGGGGGCTCGGTTTCTGCTTCAATGTCTACTATTGCTAATCCTTCGTGCTATGATGATGGAGCAAGGAGGGCCGGAGGCCGCCAAAAAATGCGTCCGTCCAACGAGCGCGCCCGGCGCCCGGGCGAGTTCCACGTTGATGCCGAGCGTCGCAGGCTGGAAGCCTTTGCGGTCTGTGTGAACCCCGGATGTGGATACTACGCGGCCTTC
>JBOGSE010000318.1:0-2607 GCA_050694895.1 bacterium
CCGAACTCCTCCGCATCCTTCAAGAGCGCGCGCGTGGGCTCGGTGTCGATCTCCGTTTTGGGCATGAGGTCGGCGACCTGGCGGCCTTCGCGGGCTACGACCTCATCGTGGCAGCGGACGGCGTCAATAGCCTCGTGCGCCGCGAGCTGACGGAGGCGCTACGCCCCTCGGTCCATACCGGCAGGTCGCGCTTCATCTGGCTGGGGACCACAAAGGCTTTCGACGCGCTCACGTTCCTCTTCGAAGAAAGTGAGCACGGGTGGTTTGGGGTCCACGCGTATCCGTACAGCGCGGCGGCGAGCACGTTTATCGTGGAGACCGATGAGGCGACCTGGCGACGGGCAGGCTTCGAACGTTACGCGGAAGCCGCGCTGGCGCCCGGAGCGAGCGACGCGCACAGCGTGGCATACTGCCAGGCCCTCTTTGCGCGCCACCTGAACGGCCATGCGCTGCTCGCCAACAACTCCAAGTGGCTCAACTTCCGGACGGTCCGCAGTCGCCTGTGGCACGCGGGGAACGCCGTCATTCTTGGAGACGCGGCGCACACGGCGCACTTCTCCGTCGGATCCGGCACGCGCATGGCGATCGAAGACGCCATCGCCCTGGCCCGGGCTCTCGCCGATCACACCGATCTTGAGTCTGCATTCGCGGCGTATGAGCGCGAGCGGCAGCCCGCGGTCCGGCGCATCCAGGAGGCGGCCGAGCCCAGCCGCCGGTGGTGGGAGAACTTTCGCCACTGGACACACTTCGGCGCCGAACAGTTCGCATTCCATCACCTGGCCCGCACTCGTCTCCTGACGTACGGGATCCTCAAGGTGCGCGATGGGCGTGCGGTCAGGGACGTGGAAACCTGGTTTGCCCGAAGCAACGGCGCGCGCGCGGCGAGAAAGCCTGTGGCGGCCGGACGCCCCGCAACCGTTTCACCCCTCTCGACGGCCCTCCGGCTTCGCGACGTCCGGTTTCCGAACCGGCTGGTTGAGATGGCAGCGGGCGTCCTTGACGAATGGGAAGAGGGTCCGGATGCCATGGGCATGGGAAAGTCTCGCACGCGTATTGAAGGCGCCGGGCTGATGCTCGTTGCGTCCCCTCGCGCAGGCGCCGGAAAACCCATCCGGCCCCGAACCCGTGTGCCGGTCGGCCTCTACCTCCACACTCGCCCAGACGAATCCATCGCCGGCTATGTACGCCTGGCCCGCAGCGCCGCCAGGGCGGGGTTTGACCTGCTGGCCATCAAGTGCGCGCCATCACCGCCCGCGCTTGCGATGCTGGCGGCGGTCCGCAAGGCATGGCCGGCCCGCCGGCCGTTGTGCGCGCACATCGCGGCATGGAGCGATCCGGAGAACGACCGGTTGGCCGAAGCCGGTCTCGAGTTCGCGCGAGCGCTAAAAGCACGCGGCGCCGATGTGGTGGCGGTCTCTGGACCCGTTGGGTCCATGCGCACACTCGAGCGCGCGAGAATCGCGCAGATCTACACCAGCGATCTCATCCGCAACATTGTCGGTTTGCCGACCATGGTGATCGGCGGCCGTTACAACGTGGGCGATGTCACTGCATTGATCCTGGCGGGCCGGACAGACATGTGCGGGTGGCCGGCTCTGGCCTGGCCCGGATGGCGGCCCGGGCTGGGCCCGGCGGCAGCGGGAAGGCCAGGAGTAGGCAGCCGGGTATAGAAAGAATGGGAATACGCCGACACGGCAGGGTACGCGATCGGAGATCCGACCTGGGGGTGAACTACATGCGGGCCAGCTGGATCATCTGCACGGCGTTGATCGCCGCGCTCTCCGTCGGTCTCCCCTCAGCGCAGGCGCAGGCCGACCTCATCACGGCGGCCAAGAAAGAAGGCCGCCTGGTCGTGTACGGCTCCATGGAAACAGATGTCTTCGACGTGGTCCGGAAAATTTACGAGGGCAAATACGGGATTCCACTGGAGTACTGGCGGGCGTCTTCGACCCGGGTGCTGGACCGGACGCTAACTGAGGTACGGGCGGGCAAGCCCCTGTTTGACGTCGCGCACACTAACCGCAGCCCGATGCTGATTCTCAAGAAGGAGAAGGCCTTCAGCAAGTACCTCTCGCCGTCGTACGAGTCGTTCCCGGCGCCTACCCTCGACAAGGATGGCATTCTATCGCCGTCCTACCGGATCGTCGTGGTCAGCATCCTGTACAACACGAAGCTGGTGAAGCCGGAAGACGCGCCTAAGACGCTCAACGATCTCCTCGACCCTAAGTGGAAAGGCAAGATCGTGATGCCCGATCCCACGCAGCACACCACCACCGCGACCTGGGTGACAAACCTGGACAAGGTGATCGGGCGCGACTGGAAGACCTACGTGCAGCGCCTGGCCGGGCAGGTGGAGCTGGTGGAGTCGTTCCTGCCGGCGGTCCAGAAGGTCATCACCGGCGAGTTCCCTCTGGGACTCACCTATGTAAAGTACGTTCACATCTTCGGCAAGGAAGGCGCGCCGCTCGATTACGTGCGGCTGAACCCCGTCCTCGCGGAGACGCATCACGTCGCGCTGGGAGTCAAGCCAACACATCCCAACGCCGGGAAGTTGTTCATCGACATGTTCACCTCCCGGCTCGGCCTGCTGGCGCTTGCCCAGGCCGG
>JBOGSE010000319.1:0-1656 GCA_050694895.1 bacterium
TCCCGTTCGCCTCCACAGCATGGATTTGGATTGATTCCGGTTCCACGCCCCGGAGGGCGCGTTCGACCATCGAGCGATCAAGTTCAAACCATTCACCGCGCAGTTGAAATCGCATCCACTCACCCCACTGACCTCAATGATTGGTCCGGCCGCGGCTACCTATTACACCTATACCTACTACACCTATGCCTACCACACCTCCGGCCGCGCGTCAAGTTCCTTTAGCCGTTCGACAGGATTGCGCCGGAAGAAGACAGTGCGCGCGCTTCAACAATTCCAGAAACCCCACTTCCCCGACCAGAAGGTGTCTACACCCTTACGAAACTTGACGCTCTAGAGTCTTCGGGGTGGCTTCGCGAACTAGAGGATGCCCCGCCCTGGGTTGCTACGGGACTTGATGTATGTCAAGATACTGTCAGAGGGCAAAGCAGTGAGTGCGATGATTGAGACCATCCTGCCGCAGAAGCTGCGAAAAGCTCGCGTGCTGCTCGGCCTTACCCAGGTCGAGGCCGGCCGGGCCCTCGGCCATGTCCGTTCTGAGACCGTGTCCAGGTGGGAAAGCCGGGGGGCGGCGAAAGTGCGGCCTCTGCACGCGCAGACGGCGCGCTACTTGATCGAGATTGCCCGCATGCTCCGGCACGTGGCGCCGACCGGCGAGGATCGGCGGCTGTTTCTCGACTCGCCCCAGCCCGACCTCGGTCGCAAGACCCCGCGCCAGGTCATGCTGGAGGACCCTCCGTTCGGCGCCCGCCAGGTCTATGACCTGCTTGGCCGGATCCTGCACGGCGTCCCCTCCTAATCCCGCATGACGCGCGAGCGACTCCGCCGCCTTGAGGCGGCCATGGCCAGCCTGCGGCCGCGCCGCGTCGAGGGCGTGTGGCATCGTTTCATTGCTGAGCCTTACAAGGAGGACGCCGGCAGCGATCAAGGCGCGCTCGAGCACGGAGGTCGCTACAACCCGCGCCGCGAGTTCGGTGCCCTTTATCTCTCGGATAGTCCCGCAGCGTGCCGGGCTGAGATGCAGCGCCGGCCGGGGGTGCGTGCGCGGTACTGGCACGCCCGCATCACGGTCCGTGTCACCAAGGCGCTTGATCTCACCAACCCGTCCACACGGGAATGCTGGATATCCGGCAGGAAGTCCTTGTGTCCAACGAGTGGGGCTTCACACAGGACCTCGGCCGCGCCGCGCGACGTGCTGGGTTCGACGCGCTGATCGTGCCGTCCGCGGCCGGCGACCACCACAACCTCGTCGTCTTCAACGATCTCCTGCGCGACGACGAGATCGCTGAGACAGAGCGCGTCGACCGCGCGCCCTCAGAGCCGTAGGCGAGATGGCGCTGCTCGGCGCCGCGGGCATCCGCGGTATGAAGCTTCGGGGGAACGGCCTCGGTGTTATTCTCCCCAGGTTGCGCGCAGGACCCTGACCCAGTTTCCGTGCGCGAGTTTTCTCAGGTCGTCGCCTTTGTAGCGTCCTTCCAGCGCCCGCATCAGCCTCGGCAGGCCGGAAGCGTCCTTCAATTCTCCCGGCATGACGGCGCCGTCGAAGTCCGAGCCCAGCGCGACGGAGTCGATTCCCATCCGCGCGACCATGTAGTCGATGTGTTCGACCATCCGTGCGATCGGCGTGTCCGGCGTCCTGCCGCCATCCTGCCGGAG
>JBOGSE010000320.1:0-1236 GCA_050694895.1 bacterium
GTCGACGAACTTCCAGTTTGCGCCGGCAGCGCAGCCCTTGTACTGCCTTCTTCCCCCACACTATCGGGTCGTGACCATCTCGGGTGGCCGCCTGGCCAGCCGGATCCACGAAGTCTCGCTGTGAGACAATGAAGATCACCGCGATCCGCCCGCTGATCGTCCACGCGAGGATGCGCAACTGGATCTTCGTCAAAGTCGAGACCGACAACGGCCTGGTCGGATGGGGCGAAGCCTCGCTCGAATGGAAGACCCGCGCCGTGGCCGGCGCCATCGCCGACCTCGAGCCGTTTATCGTCGGAGACGACCCGCGCCGCATCGAGCACCTGCTGCAGATCATGTACCGCCAGCCCTTCTTTCCCGGGGGCATCGTTGCGATGAGCGCGATCAGCGGCATTGAGCAAGCCTGCTGGGACATCCTGGGCAAGAGTCTGGGCGTCCCGGTGTATCAGTTGCTGGGTGGCGCGGTGCGGGACCGTGTGCGAATGTACGACCATCTGGGCGGCGGCGAGATGCAGGCCATGTACCTGGACGATGCCCCGGAGATCATGGCGCGCCGCGCCCGTGAATCGGTGGCGGCAGGATACACGGCGATCAAGATCATGGCGGTGCCGCTGACGCAGCCCCTCGACAGCGTGCCCGTGGTCAATCGCGCGGCCGCGATCATGGGGGCCGTGCGCGCAGCCGTCGGCGACAGGATCGACATCATGGTCGACTTTCACGGCCGTACGACCCCGGCGATGGGTATCGCCTACGCCGAGGCCCTGGCGCCCTTCCGGCCGTTCTTCATCGAAGAGCCCGTCCCGGCCGAAAACGTCGACGGGCTGGTTCAGGTTGCGCGGGCGGTGAACATCCCGGTGGCCACCGGCGAGCGATTGGTGACGCGCTTCCAGTTTCGGGAGATTCTCGAGAAGCACGCCTGCGCCATCATCCAGCCGGATCTCTGCCACTGTGGCGGCCTGTGGGAAGCCCGCAAAATCGCGGCAATGGCCGAAGCATATTACGTGTCCGTGGCTCCGCACAACCCCTTGGGACCGATTGCCACGGCCGCCTGCATCCATTTCGGGCTGGCCACGCCCAACTTCCTCATCCAGGAAGCCATCCGTGCCGATGTCCCCTGGCGGGATGCCGTGGTGACCCCGCCGCGCATCGTCGATGGACATGCGCTGCCGCCTGCCGCGCCCGGTCTGGGTATCGAGGTCGATGAGGCAGAGGCCGTTCGACACCCATTTGCACAGG
>JBOGSE010000321.1:0-14971 GCA_050694895.1 bacterium
CCGCGCACCACGACGGTACCGCCCGAGCCCATGCGCGCGAGCGTCACGGCGGTCTCGCAGCCGCAGAAGGCCTCGTAGTCGCACCGCCCTCCGGCCCACTCGCAGCGGGGCAATCCCGTCGGATCCCCGCGCTCCAGCGCATCGCGCAAGAGATCGCGCCGGCGCAGCATCTCCGCCGCGACGCGGTCTGGAGCCGTGACTTCCAGATCGAAGGCGCGCAGCATCGGCGTGCGGCCGTACTCGGCGCGCTGGTAGTAGACGAGCTGGCCGGCGGGTCGGCCGACCATCACGCAGTACATCGCGATCTGCTCGACGTGGCTCGCACGGGTGGCAATGATATCTGCCGGTAGCGATCCCGTTGTCTTGAGCTCGATCGGCGCCTGCTCGAAGATGTCGATCTTGCCGACGACGCCGTTGTACTCCACCAACTGCTCGACGAACTCTTCGGTGGACATCACCCGCTCGAAGACTTCATGAAACCCCGTACCAGCCATCATCGCCTGGAGGCGCCCCGGGGAAGTCACAACATCGGGCCGCATGCGCTGAAAATACGCCTGGCGGGGGTTGATGAGGTCGGTGACCGAGATTCGCCGGCGGCCGGACCGGCGCGTGATCGCGGCTACCAGTTCATCCTTAATAGACCGGTTGGCGTCGATGCCCCCGGCGTACGCACAGCAAAAAGCCGGCATGGTGCCCTCCACGTTTGGTTCCTCTCAGCCTACCGGCGGCCGCAGCGGCTTGTCAAACCGCCCGCGTTTTCCACGTCGTCTGAGGGGGAAAAAGTAGTCGGGAGGTGAACGGGATGCTGACATGGTTACAGGCCTGGCTGCACACGATCGTGTATGAGTATATCGACAACGAGCGTGGTCAGGACGTGCTCGTCTGGCTGGTCATTATTCTGCTGCTCTGGTTGATCGTTTCGGGACGGCGTCTCCTCGTCCAATAAGCGCGCCGGGGGGTCCCGGCGCACCGAATGTCAACCTGCACACCTGAGATGGAGGTGGATCGTACATGTATACGCTGATAGAGGCCACTCTGCGTGTGCTTTCGCAGCGTACCGGCGGTGAGCGGGGTCAGGTGGATGCGCTGGTCATCGCACTCTTGATCTTTCTGTTCATCCTGATCATCTCCGGCCGCCGGCTCGTGCAGTAGTCAGGCATAGTCAGGCATGCCGCTGGAGGCCTACAGGCGCAAGCGAGACTTTTCGCGGACGCGTGAGCCCCGAGGGCGCAAGAGGGGAAGCGCAGGGCTGCTCTCCTTTGTGGTGCAAAAACACGCTGCCCGGCGGCTACACTATGACCTCCGCCTCGAACTCGATGGAGTCTTGAAGAGTTGGGCGGTCCCCAAGGGCCCGAGTCTCGACCCGGGTGAGAAACGGCTCGCCGTGCACGTCGAGGACCATCCGCTGGAGTACGCCGCCTTCGAGGGCAGGATCCCCGAAGGCGAGTACGGGGCCGGGACCGTCGAGATCTGGGACAAGGGGCATTGGATTCCAGAGGGCGATCCCCACACCGGGTACCGGAGCGGGCGCTTGAAGTTCACACTCAAGGGACGCAAGCTGCGCGGCACCTGGAACCTCGTCCGCATGAAGAACAGGAATGGCAAGGGACGCGACAACTGGCTGTTGATGAAGGCGGCGGATGACGGAGCCGCGGCGCCACCGAGGTCGCCAGCCGGAGCATCCCGAGCCTCGAGGTCGGCCGCGACGGGATCCGCAAGAGCGGAGGACTCGACGCTAAAGGCGCTGCCCGGCTCACAGAGAGCGCCGCTACCCGAGTTCGTGGAGCCGCAACTTGCCATCCTCGTGGACGAACCGCCGCCCGGCGAGTCGTGGGTGCATGAGATCAAGTACGACGGATACCGCCTGCTGTGCCGCATCGACGGTGACAGTATCAGGATTCTCACACGGCACGGCAAGGACTGGTCCGATCGCTTCCAGGGCCTGGTCGGCGCGGCGAAAGAGCTGCCGGCCCGTCAGGCCCTGCTCGACGGCGAGGCCGTGGTGCTCGACGAGAGTGGAATATCCAGCTTCCAGGCGCTGCAGGAAGCCCTGAGCGAAAACCGCCAACAGGCGGTGGTGTACTTTGCCTTCGATCTCCTGCATCTCAACGGCCTTGACCTGCGGCGGATGCCGCTTGTCGATCGCAAAGCCGCCCTGGCTGAGCTTCTCGCGAATCGCCACGGCACCCTCAGGTATTCGGATCACGTCGAAGGGAATGGGCAGGAGTTCTTCCGGCGATCCTGCGCAATGTCGCTGGAGGGTATTCTGTCCAAGAAGCGGGATGGCCCCTACCAGTCCGGGCGCACCGGTCAGTGGCTGAAGGTCAAATGCCAGCGCACACGACAGGAGTTTGTGATCGGAGGGTTCACCGATCCTGAGGGAACGCGGTCGGGATTTGGATCGCTCCTCCTGGGAGTCTATGATGATGCCGGAACCCTCACGTATGTCGGCCGCGTTGGGACGGGGTTTGATGAGAAGACGCTGCTCGATCTCCACCGCCGGCTCCGCGCACTGGAGCGGAAGACCCCGCCGTTTGCGAAAACCACAGGAACCATGCGCAGTGTCCATTGGGTCGAACCACGCCTGGTGGCGGAAGTCGCGTTCAGAAACTGGACCCGGGACGGGCTGTTGCGCCAGGCGGCCTTTCTTGGACTGCGGGAAGACAAGCCGGCCAGTGAGGTCACAAGAGAGCGGCCGCGTCCTGTCGGCCGCGCCATGAGCCGGCGCGCCAGGCGGCCTCGCCCGCCACGCGCATCACAGTCGCCGGTGCGTGAAGCCACAGATATTATCGCCGGGGTCAAAATCACCAATCCGGATCGAGTCCTGTATCCGGAACAGGGACTGACAAAGCGCGCGCTTGCGGTCTTCTACAACGACATCGCCGACCGGATTCTGCCGCACGTCGTTGGCCGGCCGCTCACGCTCCTTCGATGTCCGGAGGGGCATGCCAGGCAATGCTTCTTCCAGAAGCATGCCACTGAGTCGACGCCGGAGACGCTCAAACGCATCGAGCTCGAAGAGGAAGAGGGGCGCGGCACCTACATTTATATTGAGGGGATTGCGGGCCTCATCACACTGGTGCAGCTTGGGGTGCTCGAGATTCATACCTGGGGGTCCCGGGTCGAGCACCCGGATCGCCCGGACCGCATCACCTTCGACCTGGATCCCTCGCCAGGGGTGGCCTGGTCGCAGGTGGTCAAGACCGCGCGATGGCTTCATCAGCGGCTGGCGGATCTCGGACTGGAGAGCTTTCTCAAAACTACCGGGGGCAAGGGTCTGCACGTCGTGGTGCCCCTGGCGCCGGCGCACACCTGGGATGAGGTCAAGGGCTTCAGCAAGGCGATTGCCGAGGAGGTCGTGGCCCTCTCATCGCGCGACTACACGATCAACCCGTTGAAGGCCGCGCGCAAGGGAAAGATTCTCCTGGACTATCTACGAAACGCGCGTGGCGCCACATCCGTCGCCGCGTACTCCACCCGCGCCCGGCCCGGCGCGCCCGTCTCGACCCCGCTGGCGTGGGGCGAACTCGGCGGCCTCAAGCGGCCAGACGCGTACACCGTAGGCAATCTTGAGCGCCGGCTGGCGAAATTGAAGAAGGATCCCTGGGAAGGGTACCTCAAGGCGCGACCGAAGATCACGAACCCCATGAGGCGCGCCGTCGGCCTCGGGTAGGCCCCATCGCAGCCCCCCACATCGTTGATTGACCACGCTCCGCTCCGGGTAAAGCCAGGGCGGAACGAAGCGTGCAGGCGCAACCGGAAGAGGAGGAGATCACATGGCACCTGAGCCGATAACCAAGACGGCACTCTACAGGCTGGGCGACATGAATCTGGTGGTCGCGGATCGCTCGGAAGATATCCGTGGCCGCAAGGTGGTCGATCGGACCGCAGAGGAGATCGGCACCATCGAGGACCTTTTGGTGGATGACCGCGATCAGAAGGTCCGGTTCCTGGAGATTGGCACGGGGGGCTTCCTGGGGCTTGGCGAGACAAAGTTTCTCATGCCCATCGATGCGATCACCAAGATCGAGTCCGACACCATCCACGTCGACCAGACACGCGAACGCGTTGCGGGCGCGCCACGGTATGCGCCCGAACTCGTCAGCGATCAGCGCCACTGGGAAGAGCTCTACGGCTACTACGGTTACGCGCCGTTCTGGGGGCCGGATTACGTGTATCCGCTTCTCCCTCCCTCTTCGGCTGCGCCGGCAGCACCGCGCGAGTCTCCTGAAAGGGTGACCGGTGATGAGCATCGGAAGGCAGCAGGTTCGCCTGCGAAGAGTGGGTCAGCCGCTCGACGAGATAATCCTCGCACTGGCACAGGAAGAAGCCGACGAGGTAGCGGGACTCGACAGGGAAGACGGTAATCTCTGGGCAGCCCTGATGGCCGATCTCGAACCCGGCGAGCCCGGCTCGTCGAGCGTGAGGTCCCCTGAGTCGGACGACAATCCAACCTGAGGATCACCCCGGGACACCGGGGTCACGGGAGTATGAGGGCGGTCCTCCACGGGCCTAGTCGATCTTCTTCTGGAACCTCCGGATTGCCAGGCCGAAGACAATGAGCGCGAGCACCACCAGCGGGACGATCTGGCGCCAGAGAAACGCGAAGCCCACGCCCTTGATCAGAATGCCGCGCACGATGTTGACATAGTACGTCAAGGGCAGCGCCAGGCCGACCCACTGGAGGGCGACCGGCAGCGATTCGCGCGGAAAGAGGAATCCCGAGATCAGGATGCTCGGGAGCAGCGTGAGCTGCGAGAGTTGCAGCGCCTGCTGCAAGTTCTTGGACACCGTGGAGATGAGCGTCCCGATGCCGAGCGACGAGAGGAAGAACGCCAGGGTCATCGCGTAGAGCAACAGCAGGCTGCCCTGCACCGCCACGCCGAACCACGCCCATGCCAGCAGCAGAATGAACGTGAGGTTGATGTACCCCAGGCCCATGAGCGGGATGATCTTCCCCAGCATCAGCTCGATCGGTTGGATCGGGGTGACGACGAGTTGCTCCAGGGTTCCCAGCTCGCGCTCGCGTACGATCGTGGTGACACTTAGGAAGGTCGTGGTGAACTGCATGATCACCGCAAGCACGCCCGGGACGATGAAGACCTGGGCTTTCAGGTCAGGGTTGTACCATGCGCGAGTCCGGACATCCACAAGCACCGGGGGAGGCCGCTGCCCGCGGCGGCGGATCATCTCGACGTTGAGGTCGCCAGAGAGACGGGTCCCGATCCCCGAGGCCACCGAGAGCACGACCTGCGCGCTCGTCGCATCGGAGGCATCGACGACCACCATGACCGCCGTCTGTTGCCCCGCGCGAAGCCGCGTCGCGTAGTCGGGAGGGATGACGACGCCGATCTTCGCCTGGCCGCCGTCGAGCCGGTTCTCGATCTCCCTCATGTTGCGGGCGTTGATGCGCACGGTAAAGTACCGGCTGTTCTCGAATGCCCGCACCAGCGTCCGGCTCTCAGCGGTGTTGGACTGGTCCCATACGATGGTCGGCTGGTGCAGCACCTCATTGGACAGATAGCCGTAGAGAACCAGTTGAATGATCGGCAGGCTGATCATCGTCCCCAGCGTCCGGCGGTCTCTCAGGATCTGGATGATCTCCTTCCGCATGATGCTCCACAGACGCTGCAGGCTCATCGCGGCCCACCCGCGGCGGTCGGCCGCGCTCCCGCCTCCCGCGCCTCCACCAGCGCGACGAAGACATCTTCCAGCGACGGAACGATCGGTTCCACCGACTCTACAGCGAACCCCTTTGCCGTCAGATCTGCGGCCAGCGCGCCGGCGATCTCGGCCGAATCGACGGTCGCGTGGATCACGGCGCCGTGCAGCGCGGCCTCGCGTACCTGGGGATGGTCGTCGGCGGCCGCCAGCGCATCGATGACGCGATTCACGCGGATCTCCAGCACCTGCCCAGGCATCTGCTCCCGTTTGATCGCCTGCGGCGTCCCCTGCGCGACGATCCGCCCTTCATAAATAAACGCCAGTCTGTCACAGTGCTCGGCTTCGTCCATGTAGTGGGTGGTCACCATCGTTGTGGTGCCTTCCGCGGAGAAGCGGTCGATCAAGTCCCAGAACTCGCGGCGTGAGACGGGGTCCACCCCCGCCGTCGGCTCGTCGAGAAAGACCATTTGCGGATGGTGCAGAACGGCACAGCCCAGCGCGAGCCGTTGCCGGAAGCCGCCGGACAGTTCGCGTGCCGGCGCGCGCTGGCGGTTCGCGAGTCCGGAGCGCTCCAGCCACGTCTGCACCTGCGTGCGGAACACGGGGCCGCTCAGGCCGTAGACGCCGGCATAGAACTCCAGATTGTCTCGCACCGATAGGTCGGGATAGAGGCTGAACCGCTGCGACATGTATCCGATACGGGCCTTGATCGCCTCGGGATGCCGGCGGATGTCGAAGCCCAACACCTCCGCCGTGCCCTCTGTGGGGTCGAGGATGCCGCACAGCATCCGGATCGTGGTGGATTTGCCGGAGCCGTTGGGCCCCAGGAAGCCCCAGACCTCACCCGGCCGGATGTCGAATGACACGTGATCCACGGCGACAAAGTCACCGAACTTGCGCGTCAGACCCTGGGCGCGGACGGAGAACTCCATCACGCGGCATGCCCTCCCGCATCCCTCTCTCCGAGACGTGAGACGAAGACATCTTCCAGGGACGGCGGAACCCGACGGAGGCTGGACACGTGCACGCCGCGCTGCGCAAGTGTCGCTTGCAGGCTCGGCCCCACGTCGGCCGATGGAACGAGCACGTGAAGACGGTCGCCAAAGACCTCCAGGCTCCGCACCACCGGGTGGCCACGGAGAGCGCTCTTCGCGGCTTCCTGCGGCTCGGCGACGATCTCCAGGATCTCGCCCTCCATCTGCGATTTCAGCGAGACGGGATCGCCGATCGCGATGAGGCGGCCGCGATTCATCAGCGCGATGCGAGAGGCGCGCTCCGCCTCATCCATATATGGAGTGCTGACGAAGATGGTGATGCCCTGCCGGTTGAGACCATAGAGGATCCGCCAAAACTGCCGGCGCGAGACCGGATCCACACCGGTCGTCGGCTCGTCCAGGATGAGGGCTTCAGGATCGTGAATGAGGGTGCAGGCCAGCGCCAGCTTCTGCTTCATTCCACCCGAGAGAAACTGCGTCAGCCGACCGCTGAATGGCAGCAGCCGGAAGTCGGCCAACAGACGCTCAGCGCGCTGCGGAAACGCGCCGGGCGGCACGTTATAGAGGTCCGCGTAGAGACGGAGGTTCTCTGTGACGGACAGGTCACCGTACAGGCTAAAGCGTTGGGGCATGTAGCCGATCCGGGCCTTGACCTCCTCCGGATCGGTGACGACATCGCGGCCCGCGACCGTCACCTCGCCGGAGTCCGGGGCAAGCGCACCACACAGCATGCGGATCAGTGTCGTCTTGCCGGCACCATCGGGTCCAACGAGCGCAAAGACCTCTCCCTGGCGCACCTCCATATCGAGCCCGTCGACGGCCACCAGGCCCCCAAACCGCCGGGTCACACTCCGGCAGCGAATCGCGGTGCCGTTAGGCGTACCGGCCGTGTCGGTCCCGGCGTCCTGACTCTCCATCAGCGCGACGCCACCGAGTTGACCAGGATCGCCGCGTCCACCGGCAAACCCGGTTTCAGGATACCGTCGGGATTCGGCAGCACGATCTTGACGCCGAACACAAGTTTGACGCGCGCTTCTTTCGTCTGCACGTTGCCCGGCGTGAACTCTGCGCGGCTGCTGATCTCCTCTACCGTGCCCCGGATTACGCGGCCAGGAAAGGCATCCACGCGGACCTCGGCGGCCTGCCCTAGCTTCACCCGGCCCAGGTCGGTCTCGGCCACGAAGATGCGCAGGTACGGACTACTCAGGTCGCTGATGGTCATCACCGGCGAGCCGGCCGTGACCAGATCCCCGACCTCGACGTTCCTGGAGAGCACCGTCCCGGCGATCGAGGCGCGGAGAACGGCGTTGTTGCGTGAGGTCGTTGCCAGATCGAGCGACGCCCGTGCCTGCGCCAGCGCGGCGCGAGCGGCGTCGACCTCTCGCGCGCGCTGAGCCACCAGACCGGCCGCGGACTGCGCGCTCCTCAACGCCGCCTCGGCCTGATTCACCTGGGCGCGCGAGGCCGCCACGTCGAGCTGACGGATAGGCACGGTACGGCGGTTGGCGAGTGCGACGTTCAGCGCGGCTTCGGCCTGATGCAATACGGACGCGGCCGCCTCGCGCTGGGAGCGTGTCGCATCTTGCTGGGCGCGGACGGCATCACGTTGGGAAATCGCCGTCGCCAGCGCCGTACGAGCGAGGTCGACCTGCTGCGCGGCCACCGCACCGTCGCGGAACAGGGCTTCGGCGCGCGCCGCATCGGACTGTGCGCGGATCAGCGCGGCCTCGGCTGCCTGAAGGTTGGCGTCGGCCGCCCGCAGAGCAGCGTGGGCGGCCACTCCCTGGGCGGCGGCGGCCTTCACCTGCGCGCGCGCCTGCTCGATCTGTGCGTTCACTAACGCCTGTTGCAACTCGGCGGTCTCGCTTGCCTGCGGAACCCGTGTGCGGCTCGCGTCCACCACGGCCCGGGCCTGCTCCACCGACGCGGACGCCTGCGTCTGCTGCACCGAGAGCGCGACCTCGGCCTGCGCCAGCCGGGACTCAGCCGCGGCCACGCCCGCTCGCGCCTGCGCGACCTGGGCGTCCAGTTCGTCGTGGTCGAGCTCGGCGATCACCTGGCCGGCTGTCACGCGATGGCCTTCGCGCACGTTGAGCCTGACCACGCGGCCGGCCACCTTGGGCGCGATGCTGACCTGGGTCGCCTCGATCGTGCCTGAGCCTTCGATCCGGTTCAGGTCACCACGGGTGCGTGGCAGCGCAAAGTAGAGCGCGATCGCCGCAACGATGACGACCGGCACGAGGATCCAGAAGCGTCGTGGGCTCCCCTGTCGCCCTGATGTCCTGACCATCGCCATTCCCTCCGCGCGAGCGCCGGCGCCCGAAGGAGCACCGTCTAGTCGACGGGCCCACCCGTCGCGCGCTCGAGCTGCGCCCGCGCCACGTTCACGTTAAACAGTGCCTGGATGCGGTTGGCCTCCGCCTGGGAGAGCGACGTCTGCGCGGTGACCACTTCAAGGTTCGTCGAGACCCCGGCCGCGAACCGCACGTTCGCGATCCGCAGGCCTTCTTGAGCCTGCTCGACGGTCTTGTCGGCTGTGGCCAGCTCCTCGGCCGCCGACGCGAAATTGAGCTGTGCGCGGCGCACATCGAGCTCAATGCTTTGCCGCAGCTGCGCTTCGACGACGCGCAACTGCTCGACGCGCACCTCGGCTTCCCGGATCCGCTCGTTGGTGACGCCGCCGTCGAAGAGCGGCACGGTGGCCGACAGCGTCACGCTCCAACCCGTCGTCGCCGTGGAGGTGCCGGTGCCGCCGGTCGAGGTCCCGTAGGTGGGCCCACCCGAGAGGATCAGGGCCGGGCGTCCATTGGCCTTCGCCATCTCGATCGCCGCAATCGCGGCGGCCACGCGGGCCTGATGCTCCGCCATCTCGGGGCGGCTGTCCAGCGCACGGCGGATGAGCGCGACGATCTCGGTGCGCACCGGAATCACGGCCAATGTCTCGCGCGGCGCGAGCGCGGTGTCCAGCGGCAGCGCCATCACCGCGCTCAGCCCATGTTGCGCCAGGGCCGCGGTATTGCGCGCGCGGATCAGGCTCTGGCGTGCGTTGGCCTGACTCACTTCGGCCTGCACCTCGTCGAACCGCGGAGAGACGCCGGCGGCGACGCGGGCACGGGCCACCCGGAGATTCTCTTCGGCCGAGGCGAGCGTGCGCACCGCGACATCGATGCCCGCCAGCGCCAGGAGCAGCTGATAATACGCCTGCTTGACGTCCAGCACTACCTGCTGTTTGACACGCTCCAGCGCGGCCTCGGCACCTCTGAGATTGGCCTGAGAGAACGCGATCGCGGACTCGATGCGGCCGCCGGTAAAGACGGGATATTGGTAGGTCAGGCTCGCGCTGTACATGTTGGGCGTTGGTGGCGGGATGGGCACCGTGATCGTCGTGGAAATCCCCGGGATCGTCCCGGCCGGAAAGACGATTGCGCCGCCCTCCCGCTCATTGATCCGCGTGTAGGAGCCCGTCAGCACGAGCTGTCCGGTCTTTGCGGCCTCGGCCTGGTTGAGTTGCGCGCGCGCGACGGTCACTTCGAAGACGGCCACGCGCAGGCCCAGGTTGTTTTGCGCGGCGGTGGTCAGGGTCTCGGCCAGGGTGAGGACCCGGGGCGCCTGCGCGGCGGCGGGCTCCGGCCGCAGCCCCAGGGCCGCGCCGGCCAGGGTGCCGGCGCAGACCCACGTCACCAGGCGGACAGCCGCCGTCCATCGGTTCGTCAAGAGGCTCTCCCCTTCGATGAGACGGGCACGGGATGTTGCAGGGCACCATGAATGAACAGCTTGATCGTCTCGCGGATGATGGTGTCGTAGCTGTGCGGTACCATCCGCCTGCCCAGCAGCACCTCCTGGATCAGCACGAACATCAACATCACGCCGGGTAAAGCACGGGCCACGATCGCTGGCTCCAGGTCGCGGCGGTAGAGTCCGCGTGCCATGCCCTTGCGAACGTGCGCCTCCAGCATCGCGGCCGCGGCCAGCGGGATCAGGTGCATGTACTCTTCGCGTGCCTTACTGCTCAGGTAAGGCAGCGCTGAGAAGAAGACTTTGATGAAGCGCAGGTTCTCGGTGATACGAACGACCATGGCCTGCCCCATGGCCGTGAGCACTCGCTCGGCATCCACGTCCGTGCTCACCTCGGGCAGGTGAGCGGCGAGCTGGTCGACGACCGGCGCGACGAAATGGCCGGGGATGTGGATAAGCAGGTCTTCCTTGCTGCGGAAGTAGTTGTAGATCGTGCCCTCGGCGACGCGGGCGGCTCGCGCGACGTCCTCGATGGTCGCGGTGGCATAGCCTTTACGCGCGAACACCCGCACGGCTGCCTCGAGGATCTGCCGCCGGCGTTCCTCGCTGAGGATTTTCCTGTCTTGGGTGGTAAGGTGAGGCACGATCAGGCACCGGCCGTCCGGGCCCGTAGTTGGTGAGTGAGTACTCACTCAACAAACTTGCCGACAGCAGAATACGCGTTGTCGATCGGCTTGTCAAGATCGGCGGGGGCGGAGGCTTAGTGGCTTCAGCGCCAGCGTGCCAGCCCGGGGTCGTGGGCCAGCATCCAGGCCTCGTTGAAGCGCCAGGGCGACAGCGCTTCCGGTTCGGCGACGACGGCCCTGCGCGTCCAGCGCACCGGCTCGCGCGGATGCGGCGCGCCGTTGGCCTGATGACGCCATTTGGCGTCTTGAATGAGAAACCACAGGTAGAACACGTACGAAGAGGCAACGACCTCGCTGACCTCCATCAGGCCTGCGTCGAAGAGCCCAACCGGGGACTCGCCGCGGCCGTCGCGCCGGTCCAGCAGGAGCACATAGGGATTGCCGGCGCCATCGTTGCCGACCTCCACATAGGATGGCAGCCAGCCGATCGGCCCCCAGTACGTTCGGGCCTGACGGGTCGCCAGGACGAGATCGAGCCCGGACGGTATCGGTGGTACGCCAAGCACGGGCTCGTTGACGACGAACCCTCCGTCAAACGCGGACAGGGTCCTCCGCATCGATGGGGAAAAGCGGACGTCGAGTTCGAACTCGGCCATGGTGACGTCGCGGCCGGCGGCCGGCGGATTCAGCCGGACGACGCCCGCCGCGAAAAAGCTCAGCTCTTTCGAGATGTCCTCGATCGTCACCGACGAGCTCCTTACGCATCCCGCCCTCCCTCGTCGCGCGCTGGGACCAGCGTCGGGCTCTGGACGACCATGACCTCGCCGTCACCGGTCCCCCGATAGGTGACCAGCGCGACGTGGCGGTCGACCATCTTCTCGGCGGGATGTTCCGTCTCCACTAATACCCCAATCCCCACGACTTCAGCCCGAAACTCCCGCATGAGGTCGTAGACTCCGCGCGCGGTCCCGCCACCGCGCAGGAAGTCATCGATGAACAGCACGCGCGCGCCCTGCGAGATCGCCCGCAGCGGCAGCGTCATCGACTGGACCAGCCGGGAAGAGCCCGACACATAAGTGACGCTGACCGACGGGCCCTCCGTGACGCCCGCACCTCGCCGAACGGTGACGAGCGGGACATTGAACGCGCGCGCCGTCATCAGCGCAAGTGGAATGCCCTTGACTTCCATCGTGAGCACGACATCCGGGCGCGCCTCGCGAAACAGCGTCGCGAAGGCCTCACCGATCGCGGCCGCCGTCTGAGGGGTGGAGATCAGGTCGGTCGTGTGCAGAAATCCACCGGGGAGCGCCCGTGCGGGATCGCTGAGCTTCGCGCAGATCTCATCCACGAGTGCGCGAATCTGGCCGGCCGTACGGTGCGGCGCGTAGCGTACGCCTCCGGCCGCGCCGGCCACCGTCTCGACGCGGCCCAGCCCAAACCGCTCGCACACACGCCGGAGGAAGGCCAGGTCTTCGCTGACCGTCGACTTTGCGGCGCCGAGCATGCCCGCAAACGTCGAGAGCGGAAGCAGGCGGTGGGGCTCGTCCCAGAGCCGGTGGGCGATCACCACCATGCGCTCGCCGCGGCGGAGGCGCCGCCGGGCACCGCTCTCCGCGGCGCCGGGAGAGGTGTCGGGCGCTGGGCGCACCCTAGCCGCCCGCCCCGCCGTCCGGCTCCAGCACCGCGCGCAGGATTTTCATGTTCTCCGGTCGCTCGGCGTCGATGTCGAGCGCGAGCTCGGGCGACTCGACGATCACCGCCCTGCCCCGGATGCCGGTCACTTCGTGTACCCTTGCCTCCGCGTCGGCGATCGACAGCGTGCCGGCAATGAGCCTGGTCGCCAGCGACCATCCGAAGAGCTGTGCCAGCAGCCACGGCTTCTTGCGCCCTGCCATGATCTTCTCGACAAGGGGTCTGACTCTTTCGATGATCCCCGGATCGAACAGCAGGACGCTCCCGCCGGTGAAGACGCCGTCGGTCAGCCGCACATACGTCTTGCGCGCGCCCGGATACCGGTGTTCGACCGCGGCCTCAGGCACGATCGCGTAGTACAGACCGGCATCGTCCGCACACAACCGTAGAAATCCCTCTATGGCCTCGGCGGTAATGAGCGGCAAGTCCGAGGCGACCACGATCACGCGCGACTCACCCGACAGCCGCGAAGTGGCCGCCGCGATGTTGTCGACCAGCGTGCCCTGAT
The DNA here is from genome assembly GCA_050694895.1 of bacterium. GTDB lineage: Bacteria > Sysuimicrobiota > Sysuimicrobiia > Sysuimicrobiales > Humicultoraceae > JBQTJP01. The sequence goes on from JBOGSE010000321.1 coordinate 13,221, forward strand.
CGGGGACGATCTCGAAAGCCGCATCGAGCAGCGAGCCCAGCGGCCCCGGCGGTCCCACGACCACGATCCGGCCAATCGAGCGCACGCCGCGCAGCGCATCGGTGACCCGCGCGACAAGCGGACGACCGCCGAGGACGAGAAAGGCCTTGCTGGGTAGGTCCGGCGCGAGGTGGGGATCGGGGCCGCCTCCGGCGAGCACGATCGCGGCCGGCACTAGCGCTGCTCCGCGAACGTGCGGGTGACGAAGACGTCGAGATCCTCGATCGTGCCGAGATCGTCCGCGACACGCCGCGCGGCGGCCTCGTTCGCCATCAACCCGAACACCGTCGGGCCGGTGCCCGTCATCGCGGCCCCGTACGCCTCGCCGCCGAGGATGCGGGCCTTCACGTCCGCCACGACGGGGTGGCGCCCGGCGATGAACTCCTCGAAGACATTGCCGAGCAGTCGCCCGACCCTGGCGACATCCTGCCGTCGCACCGCCTCGACGAGGGCGGGCACGTCAGGCCGCCGGGTAATGTCTATGGGCTGGAGATGGCGATAGGCCCATTCGGTCAGCACGGATACCCGCGGCCGTGCCAGCACCACCCACGTTGTGGGAAGAGGCGGCAGCGTCTGCACACGCTCACCGCGGCCCCGGGCCACGGCCGACCCGCCGTCGAGGAAGAACGGGACGTCCGATCCCAGACGCGCCGCCAGCGCGTGCAGCTCACGCCCATCCAACCGGAGCTTCCACATCTGCGCCAGGCCCATCAGCGTGATGGCGGCGTCGGCGCTTCCGCCTCCCAGGCCCGCGGCGACGGGGATCCGCTTCTGGACCTCGATCTCCACCGGGCGCGGCACGCTGTACTGCTCGCGCAGCAGCGTGGCCGCCCGATAGACGAGATTGGCCGCGCCTGTGGGAAGTGCTTCCCCGTCGGTGGTGACATTGATCCCCTCGCCTGTCTCGCGGAGGGTGATCAGGTCATGGAGCGCAATGGTGTGCAGAACGGTCTCGACTTCGTGGTACCCGTCCTCGCGTTTGTCCAGCACATTGAGGGCAAGATTGATCTTCGCGTACGCGTTGAGATGCAGCTCCTTCACGAACGCCTCCAAGGGCTTGCGTGCGGCAGTGTACAGGTTAGGTGCGGCCGCACCGAAGTCCTCTCGCCGGCCCGCGTTGCGCCGCGTCGACGCTAGCGGGTAAGATATTGCCGTGACCGAGCCAGACATGCACGGCAAACCGCCGCCCTTTGTGCCGCCCGGTTCGTCTCCATCCGTCCCTCCCACCGTCCCGCCCAGCGGTGCGCCGCGGGCACCTGGCTATTCCCCACGCCACTGGTGGCGGCTGATCGCCTGGGCGGTGCCCGCCATCGTGCTGGTCGCCGGCGGAGGAGCCCTCGGCCTCTATCTCCATGCGTTGAGTCAGATCACCGTGGGCACCGGCGAGGTGGCCGGACGCCAACAGCGGTCCGAGGCCTTCGGCTGGCCTCTGCGCCTTGCCGACCGCGTCAACATCTTGATCATCGGCGTCGATGTCACACTGGACAACCGGCGCCGAGTCCTCAACGTTGCACGGGCCGACAGCCTGCTGCTCGTCTCATTCGATCCCGAGCGCCGGCGTATCGCGGCGCTCTCGATTCCGCGAGATACACGCGCGCAGATCCCCGGCTTTGGGGAGACCAAGATCAACGCCTCGTACGCCTACGGTGGCCCCCGCCTGACGATCAAGACCGTCGAGAAGCTCCTGGGGGTGTCTGTCGATCACTATGTCA
>JBOGSE010000322.1:0-1671 GCA_050694895.1 bacterium
CGCTGGAGCGGCGCGGCTGGACAGGCATCGCCGACGTCAGCGTCGCCGAAGGGCAAAAGCGCTACCGGCGGGCGACCTCGGGCGAACCAGGAACGTTTCAGGTCAGCATGACGCCGACACAGATGGAAGTGAAGTGGCACTTCCGGGCCGAAGACGAACGGAGGACCTTCACGATCCGCTACCGGGCGGAGGGGGTCGTGACACGCTACCGGGACACCGCGGAACTGTACTGGCGTTTTGTCGGGACCGGCCGGGAGGCCCCGGCGGCCCACGTCGTGATTCGCGCGCGCATCCCGGGCGCGCCCAAAGACGCGCTGCGGGCATGGGGACACGGCCCCCCAAATGGGACGGTGACGCTACGCGCGGGTGAGGTCTGGTTGGGAGTCGACGACCTGCCGGCCGGAGAGTTTGTGGAAGGACGCATTCTCTTCCCCGCGCGCCTCGTGCCGGGAGTGCGGCTCGCGGACACAGATGCCCTGCCGCGCATCCTGGCCGAGGAAGCCCGCTGGGCAAGAGAGGCGAATCTCGAGCGCCTGACGCCGTGGTTGAACGTGGCGATGTTCCCCGTGGCCATCATCGGCGCGCTTACTGTCTGGTTCATCCTCTACCTGCGTGCCGGCAAGGAGCACCGCGTGGCGCTCGACGCGCCGTACCTGCGTGAACCTCCCGCCCGCTATCTCCCTGCCATCCTGGGCGCGCTGCTTCGCTGGGGCCGGCCGTCGACGATCGATTTCGCGGCGACGGTCCTGGACCTGGCCAGACGCGGCCATCTCACGATCCGGCAGGAGACAAACGGCCGGCCGGTCTACCGGTTCATCCGTGCCGTGACATCGATCAGCGAACTGCCGCAGTCTGAGCAGCAAGCGCTGGAGCTGCTGTTTCGGTGGGGATCCGGCTACCATGGGATTACCGATGCGGAGTTCCGTTCGGCCGTGCTCCACCAAAGCGCCGCCGGAGATCTGTTCCGTGGGTGGCAGAGGGCCGTTGAAACCGAAGCGCAAGGCTTCGGGTTCTTTGACGAGGCGAGCCGCCGGCAGCAGGGACGCCTAGCCCGCGTCCCAGGATTCGCCATCCTCGGCGGTGTTGTGCTGACTCTGATCGCCGTGATCGGGTTGCGCATCCCGCTCTTCACGGGAATCGTGGCGCTGCCGCTCGCCGGCCTCATCCTATCCGGGCTGCGGGGGCCGCTTGCCCGGCGCACAACCGAGGGTGCGACGCAATTGGCCGAGTGGCGCGCGTTTCGCAGATTCCTCTCTGACTTTTCTGCCCTGCAGGATGTACCTCCGCCGGCCATCGCGGTGTGGGAAATCTACCTGCCCTACGCGGTGAGCCTGGGCGTGGCCGATCGCGTGATCAGACAGTTCCCGGCGGTCTATGGCGACGCCGCCGGCACGCACGCGCCTTCCTGGTATGTGTCCTCACGCGGCCTCGGCGCGATCGGACCCGAGCAGGGGTTCGCCGACCTCACCTCGGTCAGCCGCTCGCTGTCGCGATCGCTCTTCTTTTCGGGCTGGATGAGCTCATCCTCAAGCGGACGCGGCGGCGGGTTCAGTAGAGGCAGCAGCAGTAGCAGCGGCGGGTCGCGCGGCGGTGGCGGCAGCGGCGGGCGCGCAGGGTAAAGCCAACCATGCCAGCCTCACCCACCTTGAGCCGCATCGTCATCTTTCCCAT
>JBOGSE010000323.1:0-5462 GCA_050694895.1 bacterium
CTCGGGCGCGCGCACGCGCTGCTGCTGGCCGCCGAGGGCGCGAGCGTGGTCGTCAACGATCTTGGCGGCGATGTCTACGGTCAGGGCTCCGATTCGACGCCGGCCGCACGGGTCGTCGCGGAGATCAAGGCGGCAGGTGGGGACGCGCTGGTCAGCGGGCACGATGTCGCGGACTGGAATCAGGCGGAGGCGCTCATTCGCACGGCCGTCCAGGCGTTCGGGGATCTCCATGTCCTGGTCAACAACGCGGGGATCCTGCGCGACCGTACCCTGGCGAACATGACGGAGGATGAATGGGACGCGGTGCTTCGCGTGCACCTCAAAGGGCACGCGCTGCCGACCCGCCACGCCGTCGCGTACTGGCGCGACCGCTCGAAGAATGGCCACCCGGTGAAGGCATCGGTGATCCATACGTCGTCGCTGTCGGGGCTCATCGGGAACTTTGGGCAAGCCAACTACGCGTCCGCGAAGCTGGGCGTGGTCGCGCTGTCGCGCGTGGTCGCTCTGGAGGCGGGGCGGTACGGCGTGCGGTCCAACGCGGTCTCACCGTCGGCGCGCACCCGGCTCTCGCTGAGCACCCCGGGTGCCGAGGAAGGCCTGAAGCCGGCGGCGCAGGGTGAGTTCGACCCGTTGGATCCCGCCAACGTCTCACCGTTGATCGTGTGGCTGGCGCAGGCAGACTGTCCGGCGACGTCCCAGGTGTTCCACGTGCACGGCAATCAGATCTTTGTCATGTCGATGCCGTCGATCGTGCACCGGCTCAAGACCAATGGGCGCTGGACGGTGGACGCCCTCGACCGTGAGGTTCCCGGCAGGCTCGTGCGGCCCCTCGAGCTGCGCGACTTCATCGGAGGCGTGCCGTGACCATGCGCTTTGATCTTTCAAAGCTGGGCACCTGGTCGGAGGAATACGCATTCACGGTTGAGGCCGACCGCGCCCGGGCCTACGCCGACGCGACCAACGACGACAACCCCCTCTACGCGTCGGGAAGGCTCACCCCACCCGTGTTCGCCTACGTGCCGATCATCGACGCCATCACGGCGGCGATGGACCTGGTCGTTCCGAGGGAAGATCGGCGTTGGGGCCTGCACGGCGGACAGGACATCTTCTTCCACAAGCCGATCACACCGGGCATGGTGGTCCGCACGAAGGCCGCCCCGGTCGGGGTGCATCGCAAGGTATCGGGAACCGCGCTGGTCATCAAATCGCAGACGCGTGAGGCGCACGGCGAGTTGTTGAACGACCAGTATGGGACGGCTTTCTTCCCAGGTGTAAGCGATGGTCCGAGCGCCGGCGATGTCGCCCCAGACCACCGGCTGCCGCAGGAAGCGCGGAAAGCCGACGCGGTGGCACGCGTCGTCTGCGGCATCGCCGCCGACCAGACCTACCGGTATGCCCAGGCCTCGGGGGATCGATCGCCGATTCACCTCGACGCGGACTTCGCCCGAACGGTCGGGCTACCCGGCATCATCGTCCATGGCATGTGCACGATGGCGATGACCGGCCGGGCGGTCGTGGAGCAGGTGTGTGCGGGGAACGTCGCGCGCCTGAAGCGCCTGGCCGTTCGCTTCTCGCATCCGGTACTGCCCGGTCAGGAGATCACCACCTACATCTGGGCCGCGGGCCGTCGCGACAGCCGCGCGGTCTACGCGTTCGAGTCCCTGAACCCGACAAAGAAAGCCGTGATTCGCGATGGGCTTGCCGAAGTCGTAGGGTGAGGTCGCTCGTCACACTTGCGCGGCGGCGGCCCCATTGACAGCACGAGACCGCGGTCTGATAATTGTCCTAGTATTACTAGGACAAGTTTAATAAGGACAATTTAAGGACAATTAGGGAAGGGACGATTGCGTGCGCCTGTCTCTTGACCGAGGCGGCTCGACCTCGCTCACCGATCAGCTCAAAGCGCAGATCCGGCATCTTATTCTGTCGGGCCATCTGGCCACCGGCGCCCGCCTGCCCACGGTGCGGACATTGGCGGGTTTCCTGCGTGTGAACCGCAACACGGTCGCACGGGCGTACGCGGAGCTCCAGACCGAGGGCGTCCTGGATGCCAGGCCGGGCCGCGGCACGCGCGTGGCCTGGGCGCCCCCGTCCCCGCGGACATCGCAGGCGCTTGCGGCGCAGATCGACCGGCTGCTGGCCACCGCCTCAGATGCCGGCGTCGAGGTCGACGCGCTCATCGCGACGCTGGCAATGCGGGCCGGTCACCGGCGGTCGCCGGAGCGACCGCGCATCGGCTTTGTTGAATGCAACACTGTGGATCTGACCTATTTCGCACGGCTGGTGCGCACAGCGGTTGACGTTCCCGTGATGCCTCTGCTGCTGGCCGACCTCCCGCGTCGCCCAGAGAGCATCGATCTTCTCGCGACCACGTTCTTCCACGTTGAGGAGGTCCGCCGGCGCTGCCCCGGTGTCGAGGTCGTTGGCCTGATGGCCCTGCCTGACTTTCAGACGCTCGAGGAGGTCGCGCAACTTCCGAAGACCGCACGCGTGGGACTCGTCTGCGCCACCGCCGAGGGCGTACGCAGCAAGGCCCGGTCGCTCGAAGCGGTCGGCCTCCGCACGCCGCGTCTGGAGACGGCGACGCTGGACTATCCGGCGACGCTGCTGCGGTTGCTCGGACGGGCAGAGGTCATTCTCGCCGCGCCGCGGGTTCTCGATCGCATCCGCGGCGCGATTCCGGCGGGATCGCGGGTCATTCCGTTCGCCAGCATCCTCAGCGACGGGGCCGTGGCGCTTCTGCATGAACACATCGCCGCGTGGAGGCTCCGGCACCTGGCCACGGGAGCGGCGCGCGTCGGTCGGGGCAGGAAGATTCTGGCATGAGCCGTCTGCGAGTCGGGGTCCTGATGGGCGGCCGCTCGCCCGAGCACGACATCTCACTCGCCAGCGGGCGCCGCGTGCTGGCGGCGCTCGATCCCGCACGCTACATCGGCGTTCCCCTGGAAGTGCCGCGCACCGGCGCGTGGTTTCCGTCGCCTGACCTGGATATCGCGTTCATCGCCATGCACGGCCCTTTCGGCGAGGACGGAACCATTCAGGGGCTCCTTGAATTCGCGGGGATCCCCTACGTCGGATCCGGGGTCCTGGCCAGCGCGCTGGGGATGGACAAACGGCGGTCGCGCCAGATCTTTGGATTCAACGCCATCCCTACGCCGGGGTATCTGGCGGTCGGGCGCGAGGATTTTCCTGCGCGCGAATCCACGCTGTCCGCCGAGATCACGCAAACGCTCGGCTTTCCGTGCGTCGTCAAACCCAACGCGCAGGGCAGTAGCATCGGCGTCAGCATCGTCCGCGATTCGGAGCATCTTGGACCGGCGCTGGACCAGGCCTTCGGTCTCGATGCCACGATCCTCATCGAAGAGTACCTGAGCGGCACCGAGCTGACCTGCGGGATTCTCGACGACCCGACCGCGGGCGATCCGGTCGCGCTGCCGCTGGTCGAGATCGTCCCGAAGCGGGAATTCTTTACCTATGAAGCCAAGTACACGCCGGGAGCCGCCGAAGAGATCTGCCCGGCGCGGCTGCCCCAAGACGCGGCGCAACGCGCCCAGGCGACGGCACTGCGCGCGTATCGCGCGCTGGGCTGTGTCGATTTCGCGCGGGTGGACCTCTTCGTCCGGGGGACGGATGTCGTCATTCTGGAGGTCAATACCATCCCGGGTCTGACCGAGGGCAGTCTTTTGCCCAGGGCCGCCCGGGCCGCGGGAATCGACTTTGCGGCGCTCGTCGATCGTCTGATTGATCTCGCAACACGACGGGCCGAGCGGAGGCCGCAGCGACGCCAGATTGAGTCCGGCATGACCCACCCCGCGTGATGTAAGGATCGTCGTGCCCCCTTCCGGACGGAACTGGATCGCCAAGTCGCATGCGTTGGGCAACGACTATCTCGTGGTGGATCCCTCGGCACTCAGCTTTTCGCTCACGCCCGCAGTGATCCGCCGTATCTGCCACCGTCACCTCGGCGTCGGATCGGACGGCATTCTGGCGCTCATACCCTCTGCGGAGGCCGATTTCGGTATAAGAATCTATAACCCCGATGGGAGTGAGGCCGAGAAGAGCGGCAATGGCCTGCGGATCTTCGCCAAGTTTCTCTACGACCATGGGTACACCACACGGGAGGCCTTCACCATCGCCACGGCGGGCGGCCTCGTCCAGATTGCACTCCATCTCGTCAACGGGCGAATCGATCGGATGACCGTCGATGTCGGCCGCGCGACATTTGCGAGTACGGAGATTCCGGTCGCGGGGCCGCCGCGCGAGGTCGTCGACGAGGAGCTTGAGGCTGAAGGACGCCGGCTGCGATTCACCGCCGTGTCGGTGGGGAACCCTCACTGCGTGGTGTTTGTGCCCGACCTGCGCGAGGTAGACCTGCACCGGCTCGGTCCGGCGCTGGAAAATCATCCGCGGTTCCCCCATCGCACCAACGTGCAGTTCGCTCAGGTCGCCGCGCGCGACCGTGTCAACATACTCATTTGGGAACGGGGCGCGGGCGAGACCATGGCCTCAGGGACGAGCGCGAGCGCTGTCGCCGCGGCCTCGGTACGCCGAGCCCTGACCGGCCGCGATCTCATGATCTCGGCGCCCGGGGGCGACCTGCGTATCGAGGTCGGGGAGGACTGGAGTATTCGCATGACCGGCTCCGCCGAGGAAGTGTACACGGGGACGCTCAGCGCCGACTTGGTGGCGGCGTTAGAAACGCTATGAGCCGAATCCGGATTCTCTACATCGTTCTCGACGGCCTTGGTGATTGGCCCATTGCGTCATTCGGTGGTCGCACGCCGTTGGAAGCGGCCGCCACCCCCCACCTCGACCGCCTGGCGCTGGCCGGGCAACAAGGTCTGGTCACGACGGTCGCAGACGGCATCGCGCCCGAGTCGGATGTCGCGGTGATGGCCATCCTCGGATACGATCCGACGACCTATCATGTCGGGCGCGGTCCGCTCGAAGCGATCGGCGCGGGCCTGGCATTCCAGTCGGGCGATCTTGCGCTGCGCGGCAACTTTGCGACCGGTGGCGAGGGCACGACGATCCTCGACCGCCGCGTAGGGCGGAACCTGACCTCAGAAGAGGCGCGCGAGCTCGCGCAGGCCGTCACGCGAGACATGCGGCTTGAGACCCCGGCCACCGTGGTTGTCGCCGCGACCGTGGGCTACCGCGCCGCCGTCGTCTTTCATCCCACGCACGGCCGGCTGAGCGCCAAGGTTTCGAACACCGATCCCGCCTACGCGCGCGTCGGCGGCATGGGTGTGGCCCTGGCGACCTTCAAGGAAGAAGTCCTGGAGTGCACGCCGCTCGATGACACTCCGGAGGCCGAGACGGCCGCGGCCGCGGTAAACGAGCTCACGCGGAAGAGCCGGGCGATCATGGACGCCCACCCGGTGAACGCGCGGCGGCGCGCCGAAGGGAAACTGCCCGCTAATCTGATTCTGCTGCGCGACGGCGGCGATCATTTGCCCACG
>JBOGSE010000324.1:0-2774 GCA_050694895.1 bacterium
TCGGGCAGGCGTCATCCAAACACGTCTTGCAACACGCCCGCTTTCACGACCAGCGTTCCGTCCAGATCAACGTCACATCCCCGCATCGGGAGATCGAAGTGTCCCTGTGTGTAACGGCCGGCAAACTCGTTGGCCCCGGTTGAGAACAAGAAGTTTCCGGCAAACGCGCGCAGTTCGGTGCCGTTGGTGTCCCGATGGTCGTACATGGTCAGTGCCTCGTATCGCGCACGGGGATTCATCCCCCAGCCCAGGTGTGAGACGGCGTAGGCGGTCGGGTCCCCCCACGCCGCCAGGTAGCGGCGCATCAATTCGTAATCCGTGCCCTGGCCCTGAATATTCACCACAAAGTCGTTCTCGATCGCGAGGGTGACGCGCTCTTGCACGTAGCGCTTGAAGGTCAGGTTGATATCACCAATGTCCAGCACCAGCGTCCCGTTGACACTGTTGGCCTTGGGGAAGCAGACCACCAGGCCCCCCGGCCAGTGGGAAAGAGTTCCCGGCTTGTCGGTGTATCCCCAGATGCCCACCGTGGACGCATCCTCCAAGGTCACGTCGAGCCGCGTGCCCGCCGCAGAAGTCACCCGCATGCGTTTGGCCTGGCGGGCCATGCGGGCCGCAGCCTTGACCTTCTCGGCCAGCGCCTCGTCGGGCACTAGGCGCTCCAGGGCATCGGGGTGCTCGTTACTGATGTGGAGCACGCGCGCCCCGCTCTTGAGGATCTCCGGCAGTTCCAGGGCGTGCATCAATCCTTCCAGCGTGCAGTCCACGATCATGACCGCCTGAGTGAGAGCCGCGAGGACAGACCGCGATCGCTGGATGGCCTGCGATGCGCCGGTGGAGCGGACGGGCACAGGCGCGGTCTGGTGCGGCGTGGGTACGCAGATGTGGAAGGGCCGCACGCCGAGACGAAGGAGTGCCAGTTCGGCCAGATGAACATTCAACTGGCGCGACTGCGTCTCAGAGAGAATGGCCACCTCGTCCCCCGCATTCAGCCGGCACAGGCGGAGGACGCGCTCAAAACAATCTATCCACCTGGCTTCAATGCGATCACGCAGCATGATGGATTCTCACGGGGGCGCGAGTCTTCGCCAGTCGCCCACGCGTCTCCTCTCGGCTCGTTCAGGATCATGATACGATATCGTGTAGCCGGCACACGGTACGTGCCGCTACGAAAAGGAAGGAGGGCATCGTGAACCTTCGCGGCTCCATAGTTCCGCTGGTTACGCCATTCCGTAACGGCCGCGTTGATTCCACGGCGCTGGTCGACCTCATCGAATGGCAGATTGACAGCGGGAGTCACGGCGTCAGCGTCACCGGGAGCACCGGCGAGCCCGCCGCACTGTCGATCGAAGAGCGCGAAGGCGTCATCGAGACGGCCGTGCGGGCGGCGCACGGGCGCGTGCCGGTGGTCGCCGGCACCGGCTCGGCCCACCTGGAGGAGACCTTACGGCTGACGCGGTTCGCGAAGCGCGTGGGCGCCGACGCGGCGCTGATCGTCACCCCGTACTACACGCGGCCGGGCCAGGAGGGTCTCTACCGGTTCTTTCGCACCGTCGCCGACGCCGTCGACATCCCTATCATCTTGTACAACATCCCGGGTCGCACCGCGGTTAACCTCGAGCCCGAGACGACCGCGCGCCTGGCGCGCGACTGCCGCAACATCATCGGGGTGAAGGAGTCGAACAAAGACCTCGAGCACATCGCGCGTGTCATGCACAGATGCGGCCGCCAGTTTCTGGTCTACTCCGGCATCGAGTTGCTGTGCCTCCCGATTCTGGCTCTGGGGGGAGCCGGCTATGTCAGCGCGACGGGCAACGTGATGCCGCGTGAGGTCGCGCGCCTATACGACCTGGTCGCGGCCGCCAAGTGGGAGGAGGCGCGCGATCTCCATTACCATCTCTTGCCGATGAACGACATTCTCTTCATCGAGACGAATCCCGTGCCGGCCAAGACCGCCCTTGGATTGATGGGACGCTGCAGCTCCGAGGTGCGGCTCCCGCATGCGCCGCTGCGCCCCGAGAGCGAGGCCCGGCTGCGCGAAGTGATGATGACCTACGGCCTGCTCCCACGCACCGAGGCACGTGAGCCGACGCGCTCCGCGGGTGCCCCGCCCGCGCACCGATGAGGCGCGCCCGGTTCATCGCCGATGGCCGGGTGCACAGCGGATGGCTCGATGGCGATGTGCTGATCGATGAGGCGCAGGGCGCGCATCGGCCCGACGCCGTCACCTGGTTGCCACCGGTGGCGCCAAGCAAGATCATCGGGTTCGCGCTCACCTACCGCGATCACGCGGCCGAGTTGGGCATCGGCGCGCCTGTTGAGCCGGCCGTCTTCTTCAAACCACCCAGCAGCCTGCTCGCCCACGGCGCGCGCGTGGTCTATCCGACAGGGGTGGAGTATCTCCACTACGAAGCAGAGCTCGCGGTGGTCATCGGCCGCCGATGCCGGCGTGTGCGTCCCGAGGACGCGCCCGGTGTGGTGCGCGGGTACACGATCGCCAACGATGTGACCGTGCGCGACTTCGTGCACAATTTCTATCGCCCGCCGGTGAAGGCCAAGGGTTGGGATACGTTTTGCCCGATCGGGCCGGTCATCGTCGAGGACGAAATCAGCGATCCGCATCGGCTCGGGCTGCGGGCGTTCGTCAACGGCGAGTTGCGTCAGCAGGGATCCACCGCCGATCTCGCGATGACGATCTGGGAGTTGATCGGGTTTCTGACCGAGTTCATGACCCTGGAAGCCGATGACGTGATCCTCACCGGCACACCGCAAGG
>JBOGSE010000325.1:0-2158 GCA_050694895.1 bacterium
GACGGCGGCGCCCAGCCCTGCAAGATGAACTCGCGGTTGAGCCAGGGCAAATCGTGTTTGTCACTGTTCCAGCCGACCACCACGTCGGCCTGGTCGAGCAGGAAGTGGGCGTTCGCCAACATGTCCTCTCGCTTGGAGTGGAACACCGAGTCGAAGAGAGGGTCGTAGTCCCCGAGCCACTTGGCCGCGAAGCACAGGACTTGGCCGGGGTTGATTATCTGGGGCAGCCCAACATTCTGTTGCCAGATGCTCCAGACATGGGCCGTCAGGGGGCTGTTTTCTATGTCTAGGACGAGGATGCGCTCTCGGTCAGTCATTCTCAATTCTCCAAGAAGGAGCGCCATCCGGCGCCGGTCAGTTGGTCGGCAATGCTTTGTTTGGTTTTCAGAGCGTCAACGATTTTTACGTCAACGGTGCTGGGGGCCACCAGGTCAACAACGAGAACCGGGTCATGCTGCGCCGGCCCCATTGGCCGGGCTTCCGATTGCAGCCGGTGCCGCAGGGAAAACGTATTCGAGTAGTATACTACCACGTTCGCGGCGCTCAGGTCAAGGGCTTCCCCGGCCGTGGCCTGGGTGCCCACGAAGAAGCGACACTGGGTCTCATGCTGGAACCGGTAGCGGGCCACATCCCGCTCCCCCTCGGGGGTCGGCCCGTAGTAGAGGACCGTGGACTCCTGCCCATAGGTCATGCGGAGCGCGGCCCCAATGCTTTCGATGCTGTGTTGGTGAGCGGCGAAGACCACGGCCTTGCCAGGGCAGCGTGTGATGAGGTCCATCAGGGCCTGCACCCGCTCACCGGACAGGTCCAGGGTCCGGCCGTCATCCTGAATGACGAAGCCGGTGGCGCACTGGTGCAGTTTGGTCAGCAGGGTAAGGGCCATGGGGGCCGACACCACCACTTCACCTTCCAGCTTCATGACGCAGTGCTTCGCCAGGTATTTGTAGATGTTGGCGTGGCCCTCGGTGAGCGGGACCTCGACGGTCTGGTAGATTTTCGGCGGCAGGTCGGCCCGCACGTCAGCCAACTTGACCGTGAAGGACAGGGCGTCCAGCCGGGTCTTGAGCCGCTCCGCGTTCCGGTAGCCCACGGTCTTGTTAAACGTGCGCATCCTCGGATTGCCGGCCTTGTCGAAGGCCCCCGGTACGCGGATGTTGGTGCGAACCTCAATGGCGTACATCGACTTGAAGGCGTAAAAGCTCCGCATGCCGGAGGCCCCCGGCTTCAGGAATTCCAGTTGGCTGTAGAGGTCGAGCGGGCCTTGCGTCACCGGGGTGCCGGTCAGGATGCGGCGGTACGGGGCCAGGGCGGCGAGCCGCAGGGCGGCCTTGGTGCAGTTGGCCTGGGGGTTCTTGATGCACGCGGACTCATCCACTGCCAGCAGTGCGCGGCGTGACTTCAGGAACCCAGACAGGAACGCCTCACATTTCTTGGTGTCGATGGACTCGATGTTGACGACAAAGACCGCCAGGCCCTTGTGGCCGATGAGGTCGTTGTACCGCTTCATCAGCTTGACCCCGGCCCCGGCCCGCCAGGTTTCGACGCGGGCGTTGACCGAGGGCCACAGGTGGGTCGGCAATTGGTCGGTGGTCCAGGTCCTAAAAACACCTTTGGGTGCAACCACAACCAATGCATTCAGGCTGCCGGCCAGCGCCAGGGCGCAGGCGGTGTCGATGATGGTCTTCGTTTTCCCCGTCCGCATTTCCATGAACAACCCGAAGTACTCCCGGTCGATGCTCAACTCCAGGGCGGCCCGTTGATGGGGAAAGGGCGGTAAGCGTGTGTGGTGGCCCACCAACTCCATTAACTCAGTATTCGTAGCCATACTTGCCTCGCTGTTCAAGCAGGTAGACGGTGTGTCGGGCACGGGAGGCCGCGACGTAAGCGACGCGGTGCTCGGCGTCGGGGTCCAGGTCCACCATGCTGTTGTAGGTCCGCCTTGTCATGTCCGGGAAGATGACCACGTTGTCTACCCCCATGCCTTTAGACCCGTGGATGGTGCTGAACTTGACGCGAGCCCTCATCTTGGGCAGCACCCCGATTTCCTTCGCGACCCGGTGGGCCTCTTCAACGATGTGGCGGTGCCGCGCCAGCACGAGCCACGTGCCCTTGCCCTTGTTGAACGGCACGTCATCCAGGGACCGGACGCGGCTCACGC
>JBOGSE010000326.1:0-1085 GCA_050694895.1 bacterium
GCGATCTCCGGGGAGCGCTGCAGCCCGCATCCCCATGTCTACACCGACCGCGTGCTGCGGCCCGGCGACCCCGCGTACTTCGACATTCTGCATTCGTACATGGGCTACCGCACCTGCTACTATCGCTCGTTCGTCGTCGGCAGCGCGTCGCAGGCGCAGGTGGACGCCTACAAGCGATGTCGCGATTACCTCGACGCGGCCCTTACCCTGATTAAACCCGGCGTGACCACAGCCGATGTCGTGAAGGTCTGGCCGAAGGCCGAGGAGTTCGGCTTTCCGAGCGAGGAGGCCGCGTTCGCGCTGCAGTACGGGCACGGTGTGGGCCTGTCGATCTGGGAAAAGCCGATCTTTTCCCGCCTGGTGTCGTTGGACTACCCCGAGGTCATCGAAGAGGGCATGGTGTTCGCGCTGGAGACATTCTGGCCGGCGGCCGACGGCTGGTCCGCGGCGCGGATCGAAGAGCAGCTGGTGGTCACAAAGACCGGATGCGAGATCATCACCAGGTTTCCGGCCGAGGAGCTCCTGGTGGCCGGCACGCGCTACTACACCGCCGCAGGCCCGCTCCCGGCGACGCGCGAGACCGAGTCTCATAAGAACCGGCCCCAGGCAGCGAGCCCGCGCGAACGCGTCGTCGCCAGCGCCCGCTTCGAAGGCGGCAAGGCGCCATAGACCCCGGGCGCAGGCATCCATGCCGACAAACGTCATCATGCCCGCGCTGGGCATGGCCCAGGAGACCGGCAAAGTGCTCAGGTGGCTCAAAGGCGAAGGCGAAACCGTCGCCAAGGGCGAGCCACTGCTTGAGGTCGAGACCGACAAAGCGACCGTCGAGCTCGAAGCGCCGGCGGCTGGAATCCTCACCGGCGTAACTGCGTCTGCCGGCGACGTGGTGCCTGTTGGCCGTGTGATCGCGGCGATCCTGGCCCCGGGAGAATCACGAGCGCAACCGGCCGCACCGCCCAGATCCACGGGGATGCCGGCCCCAGCCGGCGCTCCCGCACCACCTCCCGCGACACCAGCCGCTGAGGAGGTGCGATCCGCGTCCGCACCGGCACATGGCGACTCTCGGCGGGTCGCGGCGTCACCAA
>JBOGSE010000327.1:0-5123 GCA_050694895.1 bacterium
GTATGCGCTGCGTCGCGTGTTGATCCAGGCTCCGTGTCGGTTCATCGAGGAGCAGGACCCGGGGGGTACCGAGGAGCGCGCGGGCGATGCCGAGCCGCTGTCGCATTCCAGTGGAGTAGTACTCCACAATCTCTCGCGCATAAGGCAACAGGTCAACCACCTCAAGCACGTGTTCTGCGCGGCGGCGTGCTTCGATAGGTGCCAGGCCGAGGAGCCCTCCAAAGAACTCCATGTTCTCGATGCCATTCAAGCGCCAGTAGAACCCGCGCTGCTCTCCCGCGGCCAGGCCGATGGCCCGCCGGACAGCGCCGCCATCATGAACGACGTCGGCACCCGCCACCCGCGCCCATCCCTGAGATGGAAGGATGAGTGTCGCAAGGACTCTGAGCAGTGTTGTCTTTCCCGCGCCGTTTGGGCCCATGAGGCCGAAGATCTCGCCACGCTCGACCACTAGATTCACTGCGTGCAAAGCACGCGCCGCACGTGAGGAGCGGCGGGCCGCCAGCGAGATGGGCCACGGAGGCGGGACGAATGTTTTTCCCAGGTTTCGCGTCTCGATCATGCAGCCGCTTTGATTCACTATTGTGGAGAGATCCCGTCAAGTCTTGCGTCAATGTCTAGCAGACATATACCCAAAGGGACAGATGAGGCAGCCCGTCTGTGCGCATTTGGTATCCGAAGGGGCGATTTCAGCCTTGCCATGGGCGCCGTAACATCATACAGTGCAGGACCTCTCTGACAACGGGCACTGCGAAAGGACGTGACACTTCGACATGGGCAGAGGCTTCAAGACGGCGTTCATTCCGATGGCAGCGGGAGTGAGAACCTTCTCCCCCGAGACTGGAGCTTCCCCACCACCTGCAGGAGGCGGACCAGGCTCCGGACCCGGTTCGGGTGGCGGTATCGGTTCTGGTGCTGGAGTTGGAATGCTTGTCCCAATCATTGGAGCGCTTGTAGGGCTCATGCTAGGACTTGCCCCTATCCTGGTTGACAATTCCCGCTCGCGCCCGCAGACTGTTGCGCCGGCGCAGATTACCGGCGCATCGAGGTCAGTAGGCTTTTCCTTTAGCGGACCGGCCGTCCTGGACTGAGAAGACCGCGCACGACCGGCGGCGCGCAATGCGGAGAAGCCTTCGAGGTCTTTCGTGTCCGTCCTCTAGTGTTGCGTGGCCTCAGGCCTTCAATGAAGGTTCCGTCCCCAAACATGGGTAATATTCTTTTGTAGAGTCCTCGGCTCAGTTCTAGCGCTTCCGAAGCCGGAGCGGAGGAGCGCCATCAAGATCGCATTCATACCTGCGGGCCAAGGCGTACGGGGATTTTCCCCGACCGTCGTGCCTCCGCCACCAGGGCCAGGGCCTGGGCCCGGGCCTGGACCCGGCGCAGGACCCGGACCGGGGCCCGGAGTCATTATTCCCATCATCGGAATCCTGATCGGCATACTAATTCCGGCTGCGCCGATTCTCGTTGGCCCGCCGGCTCAGCCGCCCGAAGCGGCGGTCCCGGCGCCGGCCGCTACACCCGCGGCCGCTCCGGCCGCAGTCCCGAGTCCTCTGGCGACACCAGGAGTCACACAGCCCGCGGCCGCGCCCGCCGTTGTGGCTTCACCCGCCGGCGCTCCTGCACGGGTCGCACCCGCTCCGGCTGCTGGCGCGCCCGTGGTTGCAGGGCAACCCGCGGTGAGGCCCACAACCATCGTGCTCTCATCCGGTCCCGCACCGGTGCAGCCGGTAGCGGCAGCCGGCCCGCGTGTCCTGCCCCGCGGAGGGGCAGACTTATGGATTCCCGTTCTGGCGGGACTGGCGCTGGCGTCTATGGGGATGCTGATGCGGCGCGTCACGAGACTCCGGGAGCGCGCGGTGAGAATCCTGGGGTTTGAAGAGACCCGCGCGCTTTCCGCTGCCCTGCTCGTCTGTGGCGTGGCCGTGTTCATCGCTCCATGGGCCGTGGTGGCGGCCACAGGTCGGGCGGTCAACGCGACTCAGGCGCAGGCGCTGTCGTCGTGGGATGAGGCCGTCTTGCAATCGCCCTCGAGCGCGCCTCAGTCGCGCTCAGAGGATGAGCGGATGGTCCTCTCGATTCCGAGCCTGGGTCTGCGCCGCTTTGTCCCCAACGACGCCACGGCCGATCATCTCAAGGCGTACGGTGTGGGATGGATTCCGGGAACTGCGTTGCCCGGCGCCGACGGCGTTGTCGGCATCGCGGGCCATCGGACAACGTACGGCGCGCCGTTCTTCCGACTCGACAGGCTCGTGGAGGGCGACGCGATCCTGATCGACTACCGAGGGCAGAGGTTCACGTATCGGGTCGAGCGATTCGAGACGGTGGCGCCGACCCACGTGGAGGTCTTGCAGGGGGCTCCCGACGAGCGCATGATCGCTCTGGTCACCTGCACCCCCGCGTACAGCGCCGCATCGCGCCTGGTGGTGTTTGGGCGTCTCGAAGCGGTCGGCCTCCAGGGCAACGGGCCGTGAGCGCCGCTCAATTCATCGCCGCGCGCTTGGACGGTGAGATCGTCGTCCTCGACGTCGCACGTGCGGCGCTGGTGTTGCTCGATGCGCGATCGGCGAAGGTGCTGGACGCATGCGAGGGCCGGACGTTTGGCGAACTGCGCGCCGCTGTGGGTGGCTCTCGCCTTCGGCTGATTCGGGCGCTGCGTGACCTGCAGTCCGCGGGGCTCATCAGCCGGGAACCCGCGGGGTGGGTGCGGGTAGCGGTGCGCGAGGCGTGAGCATCGCCCCTCCCGCGCTATCGACGAGCGTACTGGTCGTTCCCGGCTGGGCCATTACCGTGAGCGCGCCACAATCGGTGACGGACACGCTCGAGCAGTTGCTCGCCGGCCTCGACTTCTCGGACGAACCTCTGCCCCCACTGCGTCTCATCGTATCCGAAGACCTCGAGTGGATGGCAGGGGAGTCGCCGGGGCACCCGCCCTGGCGGCTGACGCTGCCACCGACGCAGCGGCTCGGCGTGATTCTCGGACAGTGCGTGGCCGCGGCCACCGCGTCCCTCCACAGGCGTCTGTTCGTCCACGCCGGTGCCGTCGCACTCGGGGGGCGAGGCGTGATCATCGTCGGGGGCAGCGGGACAGGAAAGACCTCGATGGTCGCGCGGATGCTCCATCGCGGCGGCTGCTATCTCTCGGACGAGGTCGCGCTGCTCGATCCGGCGACGGGGACGGTCGCGCCGTTCGCTATTCCAATGGCGATCAAGCCCTGGACGTCCCAGGCGATCGGCGATCTTCTCAACGGGCGCACCGTCGCCGTTGACAACGAGCTTCGGTTCCATTTACCGGATCGGCTGCAGCGCACGCCGGTTCAATTCGCGGATGTCGTGCTGCTGCGTGCGCCGCGTCTGCGCGCGCGGCTCCTTCCGATCACGCGGGCGCAGATGCTCATGGCGTTGGGCACCCACGCCACGTCGCTGATTCATCGCGACCGGCTTGAGACGGCATTTGCGGGCTTCGGCCGCCTGCTACGTGCGGCACGCTGCAGCGCCGTGGAAGGACCGTCCCCGGCCGCATGCGCCGACCTGCTGATCGAAAAGCTGGGGCCGGGACTCGACTATCAGCTTGAGGGCTGATGTCCTGGCGGCATTTAGGGATCTCCATCCCATCGCCCGGCCGACGACTACTGCGCTGGGATCACCGTGACAGGTGACGTGAGACGCGAGCGGGCCATGAAGATGCGTGTGATGGCGTCGACGGTCGGTTGGCCGTGCGGGCCCAGCATGATAATGTAGCCGGCTGTACTCCCACCTGCGACCGCGGCCCAGTACCCGGTGGCGCGGATGCGTCGGGCAAGCTCTACCGCATTTCCTCTGGAGACGAGCGTCCCGAAGTGGAGCTGGACGCGGTCGTTTGAAACCCTCCGTATCTGGACGGGGAACCCGAGCTCGGCGAGCGCAGCAGCGCGGGTCTCGCCAGTGCGCCGTGGGATGACCTCAGACACCACCTGGAAGTCTGTGAGGCCTTGCTCGATGCTTTTGCCGAGTCGCGGGGCATAGCCGGCCTGTTTGAGGATGGCGGTGACCGCGGTGGCGTGCTCGAGGCTGAGCACCGGCCCGACCTGGATCCGGTAACGCGGTCCACGGCGCTCGTCGAGATCTGGGCTCCTGACCCCCCGGTATCGCCCGGCCGGCAGCGCACTCTGCGGTGTGATCCGGGGCCGTCGCGGTTCTGTGGCCAGGCCCATCGTGCGGACGAGTGTGGGCGGCCTGCTACCCAGGACAACCGCGGATGAGCGTGTGCTGCTGCGTTCGATTTCGTTTGCGGCCAGCATGCTGGCCTGGGCAAGGATCGCCATGGCCTCGCTCGTGTAGTGCTCGTCTGCGATCTCAACGGCTTTGGCGATGGCCTGCCGGTACGTGGCGGCCTGCTCTCTGAGAATCGCGGGGTCATCGTCGGCCAGCTGCCGGCGGACAAGCACGAGACCGCGCAGGGCACCGCGATCATCCGGGGCCGCTACGAGAAGCTCCAGGTACCCGTCCTGGGCTTCCTTCAGGCGCTGTTTTTCACTCTGCTGGCGCCTCGCGGTCGCTGACTCCGCGGTCACGCGACCTTGAGTGGGCGGCGGCGGCGCGATGGCACGCTCGGTTTGCTGGCGCGACGCGAGGTACGAGAAGAGCACTACCAGCAGAACGATTTCAATGAGGAGTACCGCAGCAGAACGCATCGCTGTTCTCATGCGCTCGACCCTCCCCTCGGAGGTGCAAGTCGGTCAGCCTCCGAGTTCCCCGAGATAGATATAGGTCTTTCGGTGAAAGTCAGGAGAGCGACCTTTCGGCGGGCTGTGTGATTATTCCTGGGTGCGCCGCGGCCGGTGGATTGGAGCAGGGGCTGGAGCCGCCGACCGGAGTCGAACCGGTAACCCCCGCATTACAAGTGCTTGCTCCGAACGCCGAACCGAGCATCAGCATACCCGTTCCAGCATTTGCGAGTCCCTCATAGAGGGTAGCCAGGAGGGTAGCAAGCCATCTTACCCCAGGAGTATGTCCGAGCATCGCACGATCCGACCTTCCGCTCGCGAGGAGATCGCCTCCTTCATTCCCCGAGGTGGGAAGGCGGCCACCTCACTCGCCTCACTCTGTAGTCTCGCATTAGAGTCAATCTGCGACATTACGGGCGT
>JBOGSE010000328.1:0-2526 GCA_050694895.1 bacterium
GAAAAGAATCGACTCGATGGTTCAGGGTGGAACGCGATCCGAACATATCTTTTTCAACACTTCCGGGCACTACAGCGCGCTCTCACAACTGATGCGGTAGCACCCCACATAATGGCGACTCTGCACAACATTTCACGGATTACGGGGAATCTGATTCGGCTGGGTGCAACCGCTCCGCCGGAACCTCCTTTAACGCAGAGCGAGGGCATGGCCATTCTTATCGAACAGATTGAGCTCCCCGATCTAACCCAACTTCCGCACCGCGCAGTGGGAGAAGGGGCGCGCACGCTGCGCAACCCCGCGAAATTTCATGAGGTAGGTCTGGAAATCGCCAAAATAGTCACTAATCCGAGACGATATTTTCCTTGACAGGAGGTGGAGGAGAGTAACGAAATAGGCTCAGCGTGTTTATCAAGCGCACGACCCGACGGGTGGGCGACACAACGTACGTCAATCATCTCCTCGTCGAGTCCGTCGCCACCCCCCAGGGCCCGCGCCACCGCACGATCTGTTCGCTCGGCTCGCTCGCTCCGGCGCCCGAAGCGCAGTGGCGCGGCCTCGCGCAGAAGCTCTCGTCCGCGCTCGGCGGTCAGACGACCCTTGTGGCTGACCCGGCCGTCGACGCCCTCGCCGCGCAGACGCGCCCGTCACGCCATCGCCCGCGTCCGGCGCCCGCCGGCAGCGACGACGTGGTCGCCATCCACACCGATCAGGTCCAGACCGAAGACGTCCGGGAAGCCGGCCCGGTCCACGTGGGCCATCAGCTGTGGCAGGCGCTCGCGCTGGACCGGATCCTGGCCGACGCGGGCCTCTCGGCGCGCACGCGGCGGCTCACCGAGCTCATGACGCTGAATCGCTTGGTGAGCCCCGCGGCGGAGCACGCCATGCCCGATTGGATCCGGCGCACGGCCCTGGGCGACATTCTCGCGATGGACTTCACCGCGCTGGCGGACGACGCGCTGTATCGCAATCTCGACCGGCTGCATCCGCAGCGCGCCCCGATCGAGCGCGCGCTGGCCGCGCGCGAGCGCACGCTCTTTAATCTGGACGATACGATCTATCTCTACGACCTAACGTCGACGTACTTCGAAGGGCAGTGCCCGTACAATTCGCAGGCCCAGCGCGGGTACTCGCGTGATCACCGGCCGGACTGCAAGCAGGTCGTCGTCGGCTTGGTCCTGGACCGCGACGGCTTTCCGAAAGCGCATGAGGTCTTTGACGGTAATCGCGTCGATCGCACGACCCTGGCGGACATGCTGACGACGCTGGAACAGCGCACCGGCCGTCGCGGGGGCGCCACCGTGGTGGTCGATCGGGGGATGGCCTTTGCGGACAATCTCCAGGAGATCACGGACCGGGGCCATCACTATCTTGTCGCCGGCCGCCAAGCGGAGCGCACGCCGCACCTGGATGCGTTCGAGGACGACGCGGGCTGGGCCGAGGTGATTCGCCAGCCCTCGCCCCGCAATCCGGGGCAGAAGAAATCGCGCGTCGAGATCAAGCGCCAGGTCGTCGACGGCGAAGTCCATCTCCTCTGCCGCAGTGAGGGCCGCACGGCAAAAGATCGCGCCATCCGGGAGAAGCACGAACAGCGCTTCCTCGGCGATCTGCAGAAGCTCCAGGCGCGGGTCAGCACGGGGCGCCTGCGCGAGGAGGCCAAGGTGCACGAAGCGATCGGCCGCCTCAAGGAGCGCTACCCACGCGTGGCGCGGTATTACGCCATCACCTACGACGCCGCGGCCCCCGCCGTGACGTGGACCCCGCACGACGACAAGAAAACGACGGCCGCGCGGCTCGACGGCGGGTATCTGCTCAAAACGGATCGGCGGGATCTCAGTGACGAGGAGATCTGGCGCCTCTACATCCTGCTCACGCGCGTCGAAGACGCCTTCCGCGACATGAAGAGTCCGCTGATGGAGCGGCCGATCTTCCACCACTTAACGCATCGGGTCCAGACCCACATCTTTCTCTGCGTGCTCGCCTACCACATGCTCGTCGCCATCGAGCAGCGCTTCCTGGACCAGGGGGTCCACACGTCGTGGGCCACGCTGCGCGCGCAGCTCTCCACGCACCAAGTCCAAACGATCGTGCTGCCGGCGACGAACGGGCAGACCTTGCGGATCCGGAAGGGGTCGACGCCCGAGGCGATCCATCGGGAGATCTACCGCACGCTGCAGATCCCGCCCGAGGTCATGAAGCCGGTGAAGACGTGGGCCCCGACCGAGTCACGATAGTCACTCAATGCTCGTGTAACCCATTGAAATGTCGACACTCCACTTCCGAAAGTGCGGAAGTTGGGCTAGGATAGCCGCCGCCAGAACCTCTCCGTCAGGAGGCGAGGATGTCGGACGTGCTTCCCTTCCACCTTCGCAAGATCGGCCACGTCGCCCTCAACGTGTCGGACCTCGAGGCGTCCCTGCGCTTCTACACGGAGCTGCTCGGCCTGCAGGTCAGCGATCGTTATCCGGAGAGCATGGTGCCGGGCGGCAAGGTGTTCCTCCGGTGCAACACCGATCACCACGGGAT
>JBOGSE010000329.1:0-8000 GCA_050694895.1 bacterium
GCCCGGGAAGGCCGAACGCTGACGCACCAGGAAGTGGTCCGTCGGATGTCTCGGTGGCTCGAGAAGTAGTCTGGACGGAGCCCGCCTGGGAAGATCTCGAGGCGGCTGCGCAGTACATCGCTCGCGACTCGGAGTACTACGCTGCTGCGTTCGTGCGAGAGGTGAGGGAAGCGGCGGAGTCCCTCACCGAGTTCGCAGAGCGCGGCCAGATCGTGCCGGAATTTCGCGATCCATCCATCAGAGAGCTACTCGTTCGACCGTACAGGCTGGTTTACAGTGTGAGCTCTTTACAGGCCACGATCATTGCTGTGATCCATGGTGCGCGTAGGGTATGGCGGCGATGAACGACGGTGCCGGATAACAAGCGGCCGGAGACAGACGAGGCGCTACGCGCCTCGCTGCTCAGCCGCAAGTCTTTAGGCGGCAGCTACTTTGACAGTCGGGCGGGAGGTAATCCGGTGAGCGAGTGGCGCTGGCGTGCTCTGACCCTAGAGATGTTCCCGGAACTCCGGAAGGAGATCAAGCGGGCGCGCAGCGCACACGGAGTGTTCTTCGAACTCCTCCCAGCGCTCGAACAGGCTTACCGTGCAGTCCCTGCCGATGAGGATCGCATCAGGCGTATCTATACGTATGCCTCCTGGTGCTTGGCGCCCGAGCAGCATCGAGACGAGTACGAGGCGGCACTAGCCTCATTCTACGAACACCTGCCCGACCTCGAGCCCGCATGGCGAGACCTACCACGAAGGGCCACTCCACGCGAGCTTTCTATCCTCCGTGAGCACTTGCGGAGATATCTGGACCCGCCGGAGTTTGCGAGAGTTATGGCGGAACTTGATGCTGCGGCGGAGGCCCTGCCAACCAGGCCTGCCGTCTAACGACGCAACGCATTGCAGCCGACCGCGCATGGAAGCGGCTCGAGCGCAGAGAGTACCGCTGCTGGCTCTGGATGGGCGGTTTCGGACAGCTGCCGCTAAGCTGGGGCTCGAGGTATGGGAGGTGACTTCATGAAAGTCTACACGTATTCGGAGGCGAGGCAGCGGCTCGCCAGCCTGCTCGATCAGTCTCGACGAGAAGGGAAGGTCCAGATTCGCCGCCGAGACGGACAACTGTTCGTGCTGCAGCCAGCTACTGCACCGGGTTCTCCCTTGGATGTCCCGGCGGTGAAGGCTAAGCTCCGGCCCGGCGAGCTTGAGGAGTTGATCCGAGAGGGTCGCCGGAGCGCGGACCGTTTCTGGCGCGATACGCCGCCTAACACGCGCACGCGGCCGCGGCCTAAGCGGCGCCGGCGGGCCCGATGACTCGCTGCGAGGTTGGGTCCTCCAACGGCAGGCCCGCGCGGCTGATGCGTCCAAAGACGAAGTTCTGACGCTTGGGCGCGATGAAAGCGCCTGCTGCAAGGAGCGAACATGCCGACCAAGGATGAGCAAGCGATTCGGAAAGTCGTCGCTGATTTCGCAGCCACTTGGAATGCGCACGACATGAACGCTTTCGGAGAGCTCTTCGCGCCGAACGCAGATTTCTCGGTGATCACTGGCAAGCTCCTGAAGGGACGAGGCGAGATTGAGTCCTATCATGCCGAGCTTCAATCGCAGCTCTACAAAGATAGCCGACTCGTTTGGGTCCCGGTCGATCTAAGGTTTCTCAGGCGTGATGTCGCGCTGGCGCACGTCTCAACGGAAATCTCGTTTGACGAGGGTAAAGACAAACGAACGAGCTCTGCACTAGTCGTGCTGACGAAGGAGGGTCGGCAGTGGTGGATCGCGTCTGTGCAGAACACACTAACGAGTGGCCCTCCGGTGGTACAAACGGCTGTACCTAAATAAGGGTAATCCACACGCGGGAATAGCGCCGTCTAACTCTGCGTAGCTATCGACTCAAGCTGGGCCCACTTCGTCGAGATCCACGGATCGCGCTACGGGAACGTGCGCCAGCCGATGAGAATGTGCGGAAACTCAAAGCTCGGACTCACCGAGAGCAGCGCACCGATCGCGAGATCCGCCCCTCAGTCTCGAGCATCTCAACACAGTCGTCGCGTCACCTCCGATGAATCGATCACGATCGCCCTGGGTCTGCCACGCCTCACGCTCTGGCCTTTCGCGTTGTGCGCCCCACCCGCTGTGTCAGATCCACTGCGCGTCCGTCGGGATCGAGCAGTACCGCGCGCTTCACACCACCCGACTCGCGCTGGAAGAGAATCCGCCCGCCTGCCTGCTTCGCGGCTCTGACTGCCGCATCGATCGCGCTCACCTGGAGACACAGCCACGTCGAGCCCGCGCCGTGCGGCTTCGGCGCCTTGCCGGCGTCCCCCTCGAGTATCCACAAGTCGAACGCTGGCGCACGAAGCTGAACGTGAAGCAAGTCATCGTGGGCAAACTGCTTGACCGGCGGAAGACCGATCGCCCGATAGAAACGCACCATCTCATTCATCTTCCGGCTGTGCAAGAAGATGCTCTTGAGCGCCCTTATAGTAGCCTTCGCCACCGGCTTATTCGATGAAGTCCTTTAGTCGCTTGCTGCGGCTGGGATGGCGCAGCTTCCGGAGGGCCTTGGCCTCGATCTGCCGGATGCGCTCGCGGGTGACGCCGAACTCGCGCCCTACCTCTTCCAGGGTGCGGGGCTTGCCGTCATCGAGGCCAAAGCGCAGCTTGAGCACCTTTCGCTCGCGAGGGCTGAGCGTGTCCAGCACGCCCTCGAGCTGCTCTTTGAGCATCGTGAACGACGCCGCTTCGGCCGGGGCCAGGGCGTCATGGTCCTCGATGAAATCGCCCAGGTGGCTGTCCTCTTCCTCGCCGATCGGGGTCTCGAGCGAGATGGGCTCCTGCGCGATTTTGTTGATCTCACGCACCCGCTCGACAGGCAGATCCATCGCTTCGGCGATCTCTTCGGCCGTGGGCTCGCGGCCGAGCTGCTGCAGCAGCTGACGAGAGACGCGCACGAGCTTGTTGATCGTCTCCACCATATGGACCGGGATGCGGATGGTGCGCGCCTGATCGGCGAGCGCTCGAGTGATCGCCTGCCGGATCCACCACGTCGCGTAGGTGCTGAACTTGAAGCCCTTGCGCCAGTCGAACTTTTCGACCGCACGGATCAAGCCCAGGTTGCCTTCCTGGATCAGGTCGAGAAAGAGCATCCCGCGGCCCACGTATTTCTTGGCGATCGACACGACCAGGCGCAGGTTGGCCTCGATCAGACGCCGCTTGGCCTCTTCGTCCCCCTTCTCCATCCGCTGGGCCAGAGCGATTTCCTGCGCCTGCGTGAGCAGCGAGACCTTGCCGATTTCCTTGAGGTACATCCGGACGGGATCGTCAATCGAGATCCCTTCCGGGGCCTTGAGGACGCTTTCGGACTCCTCTTCGGGCTCGGGTTTGGCCTTGACTTCGACCTCCTTGGCGTCCTCCACGATCTCGATACCCTGCTCGGCCAGGACCGAATAGAGGCGGTCGACCAGGTCGATGTTCTGCTCGATATCCGGGAATTGCTCAAGGATCTCGTCGTGTGTCAGAAAGCCACGCTTCCGCCCGCCCTCGATCAGCGTGCGCATCTCGGGCGTCAGTTCTTCCGTCGTTGTCGGAGTTGGTACTTTCTTCTTAGCCATCGTTAGAATAGTTCCCTAGAATCCTTTCCCAAAAGTTCCCGCGATGCTACCCGGTTTCGCGCTTTGAGGCCAAAATCAACTCCGCGTAGGCCGCCTGGAGCCGCCGGACCTCTGCCTCATTCCCGCTCGCCTGGGCGGTCTGGAGCGCCTCCCACACCCGCCGGCGCTCAACCGCGGCGGGTTCTGTCTGCGTCAGGTACCGCAGGGCGCCGGCAACGGCGCGGTCCCTGTCCCGGTCGACCACCGGGGGCCCCTCAAACGCCAGGCGCATGAGCAGGCCGGCGGCCTCATCATCGACCCGCTCCCGCAGCACGCCGGCGTCCTCGGACGGCGCAGCGATCAGCGCCGCCGCCAGACGCTGGTACACCGGGTCGGCGAACGCATCGGCCCCCAGGGCCCGTCCGATCGCAGCCCGGCGCTCGGGCTCCTGCACCATCATGTGCAGAAGCAGGCGCTCTGCCTCGTCTCGCGCGCGCTCGCTTCGCGGGATCAGGTCGCCCTGCGGGGACCCGCCGGCGGTGGGCCGCGGCGACCGGCCTGGCCGGCCACGCATCCGCAACCGCTGACGCAGGGCATCCTCCGGAAGGTCGAGGCGGCCAGCCAGCACGCGGAGGTACTCGGCCCTGCGTACCGGGTTTGCCACCGACTGGATAACAGAAAGAACTTCGTCGGCCAGCGAAATCTTCCCTTCCCGGGTCGACGCGTCGTGCCGGCGTGACGCCGCCTGGACGCGATACTCGAACATCGGCAGGGCATCGGCCACCAGCCGGCCGAACGCGTCTGGCCCGTGCTTCCTGAGAAACTCGTCTGGATCCTCGCCGCTGGGGAGCACCGCGACACGGGCCAGCACCTCAGCCTCCTCGAACAACACCAGCCCCCGCTCTGTCGCCGCTTCACCCGCGCGGTCCGAGTCGTAAACCAGCACGACCCCCGGGGCGAACCGTCTCAAAAGACTCGCATGGTCGGCCGTCAGGGCCGTCCCCAGCGACGCCACCGCGTTCGCAAACCCAAACTGATGGGCGGCCAGCACATCCATATACCCTTCGACGACCAGCACCTCGCCGAGTTCCCGAATCGCCTCCCGGGCCGGTCCCAGCGCATAGAGGGTCTTCCCCTTCACAAACGCCGGGGATTCCCTGGAGTTCAGGTAGACCGGCTCAGCCTGGTCGAGCGCCCGACCCCCAAAGGCCACGGTGCGATCTTGGAGGTCGATGATCGGGAAGATCAACCGGTCGCGAAAGATGTCGAAGTGACCATCGCGATCGGACCGAACCTGGATGAGACCGGCCCGCTCTAAGAGCGCCGGCGCATACCCTTTGGCCCGCAGCGCATTCAGCAGCCCGTCCCACCCCGGCGGCGCGTAGCCCAGATGAAAGCGCTCGGCAACCACCTCGCTGACGCCCCGGCGGGCAAGATACCGCCGCGCATTCTGTCCCATGCCGCCGGCCAGCATGGCGCGGAAGTGCGCACGCGCGGCATCCAGCGCTCGTAGGATCTGCTCGCGCTCGGAAGCGCGCTCGGCGGCCTGCGGCGAGACGTCGAAGGGCACCCCCGTCCGTCGTGCGAGCGACTCGGCGGCCTCCATGAAGCTCAGGCTGGCGGTGCGCATGACGAAGTCGAAGACGTCGCCGCCCTGCCCGCAGCCAAAGCAGTGAAACAGCCCGCGCTCGGGATCCACGTGGAATGAAGGGGTCTTCTCCTGATGAAACGGGCACAGGCCCTTATAGTATCGGCCGGTCTTCTTGAGCGCGGCGTGCGCCGAGACCAGCTCGACGATGTCCATCCGCCGGCGGATCTCGTCCTTGATGTCGCTTGAGAGGATCCTGCGATTCATCGCTCGGCACCGACCGTAGAACCAGCCTCGGGCCGCGTTCTATGCCCGCTGGCCTTCGGCCTCCTGCTTCTGCCGGCGGGCCTCCGCCGCGACCTTGTCCGCGACGTGCGCCGGGACCGGCTCGTACCGCGAAAAGGACGTCGTGAACGTCCCTCGGCCGCCGGTCAGCGAGCGGAGATCTGAGGCGTACCGGAGCACCTCCGCCTGCGGCACCTGCGCCCTCACGACAGTCGTGCCATTGCCCTGGGGCTCCATCCCCATGATGCGCGCGCGCTTGGCATTCAGGTCGCCGATGATGTCGCCCATCTGCTCTTCGGGCACGGAGACGGCGATGTCGAGGATGGGCTCGAGCAGCACGACACCGGCGTCCGTGGAGGCCTTCTTGAACGCCAGGGCGCCGGCCAGCTGGAAGGCGATATCCGAGGAGTCGACGTCATGGTACTTCCCGTCATAGAGGGTCACCCGGATGTCCACGACAGGGTAGCCCGCCAGGACGCCTTCTTCCAGGGTCTTGCGGACGCCCTTCTCGACGGAGGCAATGAATTGATTGGGAATCGCACCGCCGAAGATCTTGTCGACAAACTCAAAGCCGGCGCCGCGCGGCATCGGCTCGACCTCAACGGAGCAGACCCCATACTGCCCGCGGCCGCCGCTTTGCTTCACGTGCCGTCCTTCGGCTCTGGCCTTCCCCCTGATCGTCTCGCGGAAGGGCACCCGGGGCGGCGCCAGGGTGACGTCGACGCCGAATTTCCGGCGCAGCCGGTCCGCCATGATCTCCAGATGCGACTCCCCCATGCCCGAGATCACCGTCTGCTTCAACTCGGGATTGCGGCGAACGGTGAACGTGGGATCCTCCTCGGCCAGCCGGTGCAGCGCGGTGCCCATCTTGTCCTCATCCGCCTTGCTCTTGGGCTCGATGGCCATCGAGATCGCCGGCTGGGGAAAGTCGATGGGTGGGAGGCGCACGGGCGCCTCTTTGGTGCTCAGGGTATCCCTGGTTCCGGTGTCGGCAAGTTTGGCGACGGCCCCGATATCCCCCGGGCCCACGTGCGGCGTGGGCTCCTGGTGTTTGCCGCGCAGAACGTACAATTGCCCGAGGCGCTCGGCCTTGTCGCGCGACGCGTTGACCACGTGAGAGTCCGACGCCAGGACCCCGCCGTACACCCGGAAATACGAGAGGCGTCCGACATACGGGTCGGCCATCGTCTTGAAGACGAGAACGGCAAGCGGACCGCGCTCGCTGGGCTCCACGGGGACCTCGGCGCCGTTCCGAGGATGCGCCCCGGTCACCGCGCCCACGTCGACCGGGGAGGGGAGCAACGTCGTGATGGCGGTGAGCACCTGCGATATCCCGATGCGTTTCGCAGACGCCGCCGCCAGCACCGGCACGATCTTTCCGGCGCCGGTCCCGCTCACCAATCCACGGCGCAGCTCCTCTTCGGACAGCGCCCCCGACTCGAGATATTTCTCCACGAGCGCATCGTCGCTTTCGGCGGCGGCTTCGAGGAGCCGCTCACGCGCACCGGCGGCCTCGTCTTGCATCTCGGCGGGGATGTCCTGTGCCGACTCCTGACCGTCGGACGGCACGAAGGCCTTCATCGCCAGCAGGTCCACGACGCCGCGCAGTCCCGCCTCCGCGCCGATCGGCAGGTGGATGGGCACAAGACGGTTGCCGAATCGGGCCCGCAGGGCGTCGACCACTCGGGCGAAGTTCGCGTTCTCCCGGTCGAGCCGATTAACGACCACCAGCCGGGGAAGTTTGTACCGGTCGGCGTGGGCCCAGGCCTGTTCGGTCTGGACCTGGACCCCGGCGACCGCGTCCACGACGACGAGCGCGCCGTCGCTCACGCGCAGGGCACCTACTATCTCACCGATAAAGTCGGGATACCCTGGGGTATCGAGAAGGTTGATCTTGACTCCCTCCCACTCCAGCGGCGCGATTGACGCGTTGATCGTGTGCTTTCTGCGGATCTCTTCCGGATCAAAGTCGGTGGTGGTGGTTCCGTCCTCGACCCTGCCGAGCCGGTCGATCGCCTTGGCTCCAAACAGCATGGCCTCCACCAGCGACGTCTTGCCGGTGCCGCCGTGGCCGACGACGGCGACATTACGAATCTGTTCTGGACCGTAGCGCTTCAAGCGACTGACCCTCCTTGAGTGCTCTAGTAACCCCGCGCCGGGTGGTCAAACATCGCTCCTCACCCCCGCATTCCGTGCCGGCGCGGCCGCAGCCTCACGAAGGCGCTGGACCGCAAACGTGCGGTCGAGTGCTGCCAGAAACCAGCCGGCCTGCGGTCCCGACTCTTTGCCGAGGAACGCGAGGTAAATGGCGCTGAACGCCGCCTTCGGCGTCAGGTTGTGCTCTCCCTTCAGTGAGTGAATTTGGGCGTGCAGCTCCTCCCCGGACGACGCGCGCTCGACCAGGGGGGCGAGGGCGGCCAAAAACCGTCGTTGAGCCTCCGAGAGGTCGGACACGGCGTCCGGAAGCGTAACCTGCACCTCGAACCGGTGCGCGGGAGGCGCGTACGCCTCCAGCCACTTCCGCGCATCGGCGAGCCGGAGGGCGAGCTCCGC
>JBOGSE010000330.1:0-1463 GCA_050694895.1 bacterium
ATGCCGACCGCGTCCTCGACCTCCCGGGGCGGCGGCCCCGCGAAGTTGTTGATGAGGCTCGAGAATATGAAGCGATTGCGCCCCGCACTCGCGACGAATCCCGAAAGCGTGGTGACTCCCGTGAGGCTTCCAGTCTTTGCTCGGAGATTGCCCTGGGCCGCGGTTCCGCTCATCCGCGAGCGCAGCGTGCCTCCAATGAGGCGTTCTGACACGCCGGCGATCGGGAGCGCATCGTAGAAGTGGCCGAACCACGGCTCGCGCTGTACCTCGGCCAGCAGCTTCGTGAGGTGACGAGGTTGAGACGGGAAAGCCCCGAGCCGTCGCGGAGGCGAATATCACGCATATCCGCTCCCCTGCGCACCAAATAGTCGGCTACGACTTGAAGGCCGGCACGCCAGCTGCCCTCGTCCACCGCGTGCCTGCCCATAGTTTTGACGAGAATCTCGGCGATGCCGTTGTTGCTTAACTTCAGAAAGGGCACGGCCAGCCTCGCCAGGGGCATGGATTCAACCGCGGCGAGTTCAGCAGCAAGGAGCGGGGTGGACCCGAATGTCGTCCGGCCGTCCACGCGGATGCCGTGACGCGTGAGCGACTCGCGGAAGACCTCGGCCGCGTAGGCCGTCGGTTCCCACACACTCACCCATCGCCGCATACGTTCAGGTCCGAGGGGGATGCTTCCCGCCAGCACGATCGTGTTCGTTCCGTGCTCACGGTCGACGGCCAGGGTGGCCCGTGAGCCGGCGATGCCGGTCCTAGCCCGGTTGATGACCTTCAGGTACGGGGTGGACGGAGTGACGATGACACGCGCGGGCGTCCCCTCGGCGAGACCTGGATGCACGTCCACGATCACGGTCCCCGCATCGAAGTCCTCGTCGGGCGCCACGGTCAACGCTGAGACCTGAGCCGCGAACGCAAAGGCTTCGTCATCCCACGACCAGTCAGGCCCGAGACGCACGTCATCGAACCACGTATCGTCGGCGACCAGGCGCCCGCGTACATTGCGGATACCGCGCCCCGCGAGCGCCGCAGCGAGATCAGCATACCGGCTAACAAGCATCGTCGGGTCGCCCGTGCCTTTGAGGTAGAGATTGCCCTCCAGGACGCCGTTCTGGGGGCGGCCCGCCGTGAGGACCGCAGTTCGGAAGCGGTATTCCGGCCCAAGAACCGCGAACGCCG
Organism: bacterium; assembly: GCA_050694895.1. Classification (GTDB taxonomy): domain Bacteria; phylum Sysuimicrobiota; class Sysuimicrobiia; order Sysuimicrobiales; family Humicultoraceae; genus JBQTJP01. Next base: position 1,177 of record JBOGSE010000330.1, read on the forward strand.
CGGCGGCGATGAACAGCTTCTGGTTTGAGGCAGGAATCAGGCGCGCGTCGGCGTTGCGCGCGTAGAGGACCTCGCCTGTCGGCGCATCGCGTACCGTGACGCTCACCTGGGCCCCCGCGAGACGGCTGTCGGCCAGGATGGCGTCGAGCCTGGGGACAAACTCGACAGGAGCGGTAAACGGTTGCGCCCTCGCAGGGCCACTGAGAAGCCCAGGGGACACAAGGGCGAGCGTCACGAGCAGGGCGACGATTCTATGCATGATCTTTGCGGGCGAGCAGAAAGCGCGT
>JBOGSE010000331.1:0-1775 GCA_050694895.1 bacterium
CGGCCGGCGAATCGCCCCGCTCGATCGCCAGGCGCACCGCGGAGGTTCCCCAGACCAGGTCGAACGGATAAGGTCCGCGCCGCGGGCGTTTGAACTCGAGCCCCTCACCGTGCAGCCGGCGGATCTCCGCCAGAATGTGGATGAAGGTCGTCGACGGCAGAAAGCGCGCTGGGTCGGTCACCTGCAGGCGCACGCCGCGCCAGATCGCGCCCGTGCGTGGATGAGGAATGGCCGACGGTGTGAAGGTGACACCCGGCAGTCCATGACGGTTGAGGGCCTCGACCAGGGGAGCCGGGTCGTCGATCCACGACCCCAGCACCACCTGGAAGCGCGATTCCGTCGCGACGCCGTTCCAGAGGTTCGTGCCCTCGGTGGGGCCGGTTGCGGCGTACGTGAACGCAACGTCCGGGCCGGTGACTCCCGGGGACGGATTCACCCAGGGCAGGCCCGTGTCGGGCCAGCGCATCTGGCGGGTCCACCCGTCCATAGGCACCACCGTAAGTTGCGCGCCGATGCCGAACTCCTTGTTGTAGAGGCGCGCCAGCTCGCCGATGGTCATCCCATGGACGTACGGAATGGGATAGGCGCCGATCAGCGAGCGATATTGCGGCTCGAGGATCGGGCCGTCGATCGTCAGGCCTCCGAGAGGGTTGGGGCGGTCCAGGATGACAATCGGTTTTCCGGATTCGCGGGCGGAGGCCATGACGAGCGCCATCGTCGTGGCGTACGTGAACGGCCTCACCCCCACATCTTGAAGATCGACCACGAGCACGTCGACCTTCGCCAGCATCTGCCGGGTCGGGCTGAACGTGCTCCCGTAGAGGCTGTACACGGGCGTACGGCTCGGGATCGTCGGAACCGCGGCGCCGGCATCGTAGCTGCCGTCAATCCCATGCTCCGGTGCGAAGAGCGCGGTCAGCCGCACCCTTGGCGATTGCGCCAGTACGGTGGCCGAGGCGAGACCCTCCGCGGTCACGCCGGCGAGATGCGTGACAAGGCCGACGCGCTTCCCGCGGAGAATGCCGGCACCGTTGAGCACAGCATCGATGCCGGGACGCACGGCGGGCGAGCGCGCAGCATCCGAGGCCGGTGCCTCTGGTCCATCGGAGCCGGGCGGTGGCGCTGTGCCCGAGACGGACGAGAGTGGTGGCAACAGGCATGTGAACACCATGATGATCAGGACCCGGCGGATCGGCATCTCTCACCCCATGTGGCGCTTTCGACATGTAGTGTGCCCAATCTTTCCGAAAGACAGCCCAGAGTCAATGTGGGCGAGGAGGTATTCGCGGTGCGAGGCGATAAGGCTCTGCGAGAGCACCTGCTGTGGTTGCTCGACGGAGGAATGGCCCACGTCACATTTTCGAAGGCGGTGGCCGGGCTAAAGGAGACGCTGAGGGGCAAAAAGCCCCGCGGTCTGCCATACACGTCCTGGCAGCAGGTCGAGCACATGCGTATCTCGCAGTGGGACATCCTCGAGTACATCAGGACGCCCGGCCATGTCTCCCCCAGGTGGCCGGAAGAGTACTGGCCGGCAGCGGCGCCTCCTCATCGGCGCGCGTGGGATGAGAGCATCCGGGCGTTCGCGGCCGACCTGCGGGCCTTCAAAGCCGTCGTGGCGAATCCTAGAACGAGCCTGACCGCGCAGATCCCTCACGCGCAGCGCGGCCACACGATCCTGCGCGAGGTCCTCCTGGCCGCGGACCACAACGCCTATCACCTGGGCCAGCTGATCGTGCTGCGGCGCCTTCTGGGGGATTGGCGAGAGTAGCCTGACC
>JBOGSE010000332.1:0-2327 GCA_050694895.1 bacterium
ACCTGCGGACATCGGTAGCATGAGCAGGTTCTGCTGCCGGTTACAAGGGCCATCGTCACGACTGCAGGAGAACATACGGGAGCCTTCGTCCTTGGAGTCGATGGCCTGAAAACGGTCCAGATCGCACATGCGGTCCACCTGTTCTTTTGGCATTACCTTGGCGGTAGGCTTCGCACGATACTTTCAGATATGTTCCCGAACCTTGAGGCAATTGAAGCTGATCGGCAACAAGTGGCATGGGGCGACCGTTGGCACGATGAGGTGAGGGATTGCGGCTGAAGGTTGCCAGATCTATGGTGCTGCGCAAGGAGACGGCGGCGACCTGGGCCCAGATGATCCGGTACGGTCTGGCCGGGTCGGTAGCCTTCGTCGTCGACCTGATCCTTCTGGTCTCGCTGACCGAAGTTGCAGGTCTGCACTACCTGCTGTCTGCGGCGGTCGGATTCGCCGGCGGCGTGACGATCAGCTACGCTTTCAGCATCAACTGGGTCTTCCACCAACGCAGCCTTGCGGCCCGGTGGGTGGAATTCGCGGTCTTCACCAGCATTTCGGTCATCGGGCTGGCGCTCAATGAGGCGATTATCTGGGTCGTCACAGAGCAGGGGGGACTCCACTACCTGCTCTCGAAGATGGTGGCGACGGCTGCCGTTTTTGTCTGGAACTTTTCCGCCAAGAAGACGATCCTCTTCTCATAATCGGTGGGACGGGTGATCACCATCGCCGAGGCGGATGAAGTCATGGCCGTGGCCGAGCGCGATGGCGTGGCGCTTTTCGTGAACAACGAGTATTCATGAGGATCTATCGGGTCGTCCAGCAACGCGTGGCCAGAGGCGACTGCGGCGCCCGTTCCTAATGCAGGCCTGGCAACGAGTATTCCCCCCTGCCGACCCGGGAGCGCAACTGGCGAGCGCACCTGGTTCAGTCGACGCTCGGTGGCGGCGTCGGTAGATCGGTAGATAGGTTCGCAAGCATGGAGAGGAAACTTCTGTACATGGTTGCGGGAGCGGCCCTCATCGCGCTAGGTATTCTGCTGCCGCAGGCCTGGTACGATGCCCTCCCGACGCTACCGGATGCTCCGCTTCCTCCCATTAAAGGCGTGCACTTGCTTCAAGCCTCCCTGATCTTCGAGGGGTTGGTGGTCCTCTGGTTGGCGTCACGGCGCTGGAGCTTTGTTCGCATGGAGGCGAATTACCTTTTGAGGCCCCTTGCAGATGCTTCCTCCGCTCCCGAGCGCAGCCAGGTATCCTTCTGGGTGGTAGCAGGGATTACCGCCCTGGCTCTGGCCTTGCGGCTTTTCCGTGTGAACTCAGACCTTTGGTTTGATGAGATCGCGACGGTTCTGGACTATCGGCAGGTGCCCCTGCTACAGGTCGTCGCCTCGTACGTCAGCGCCAATAACCACCTGCTGAATACGCTGCTCGTCAAGTTGAGCATCGGGCTCTTTGGCGAGGAGGAGTGGGCCATCCGGTTATCCGCGGTCTTGTTTGGGACCGCGACGATTCCGATCATGTACTGGCTGGCAAGACTCGTGTTTCCCGTCTGGGCCAGCGCCAGCGCGGCGCTTCTGCTCGCCGTCTCTTACCATCACATCTTCTACTCGCAGAACGCCCGCGGCTACGCGGCGTACCTCTTCTTTAGCCTGCTCGCAACGCGACTCCTGATAGACGCCGTACAACACGATCGGCTTCGCACCTGGGGAGTATACATCGCCTGCATGTTCCTCAACTTCGCGGCGCTGCTGAACAGCGTGTTCGTCTTTGTTGCCCACGTCCTCGTGGGCGGCGGTGCCGTCTGGGCCGTTTGGCGCCGTGGTGCCTCACCGGTGCCTCTGGTGCGGCGGTTGGTGGCCGTCTTCGCCATCGCAGCCTTTCTCGTTTTTCAGCTGTATGCCACGGCCCTCCCACAGGCATACGTCACACTCCGCATGACCTACGTTCAACAGACCAGCGGCTACACAATGTCGCGTGACCTCCTTGACGAACTCATCCGAGGCCTCTCCGCAGGTCTGGGTGTGGGCCTGTTTCTCCTGGCTGTTCCTTTTCTTGCCGTGGCCGGCGCAGGCTTCGTCCTCCTGTATCGCCGGCAGTGGCCGGTCGCTCTGTCGCTCAGTGCCCCCCTCTTTCTCAACGCAGCTGTCCTTGTCGCACGGAAGCTCACGATTTCGCCGCGTTTCTTTCTCCTGGCTCTTCCTCTTGCGATTCTGGCCGTGGTTCAGAGTCTTGTCAGCCTCGCAGAGTGGGCGGGGAGGAGCGCACACGGGCCGCGACGATCCCGCGCCATGGCGGTGTCGCTCGTAGTCGTAGCGGCAAGCATCTCCCTCCTGTCGC
>JBOGSE010000333.1:0-3028 GCA_050694895.1 bacterium
GGCATGCAGTCTGCCCGCCACACGCTGGTTATCGCCGGACGTGAATTCCGCTCCCGCCTGTTGCTCGGGACGGGCAAATTCGCTTCCCCCGAGGCGATGCGCGACGCGCTGGCCGCCAGCGGCACGGAACTGGTCACCGTCGCCCTGCGCCGCGCCGACCTGAGCGGGAAGAGGGATCCCTTCGCGAACATCCTCGAATTCATCGACCCCAAGCGCTACCTCCTCCTGCCCAACACCAGCGGCGCGATGAACGCCGAAGAAGCCGTCCGCCTCGCGCGCCTGGCCGCCGCCGCCGGCCTGCCCAAATGGGTCAAACTCGAAATCCATCCCGACCCGCGCTACTTGCTCCCTGATCCCGTCGAGACGCTCAAGGCCGCCGAGCAACTCGTCCGCGAGGGATTCACGGTGCTGCCCTACATCAATGCCGACCCCGTCCTCGCCAAGCGCCTTCAGGACGCCGGCGTCGCCACGGTGATGCCGCTCGGCTCGCCCATCGGCTCGAATCGCGGCCTCCAGACCCGCGACCAGATTCGCATCATCATCGAGCAGGCCACCGTCCCGGTCGTCGTCGATGCCGGCCTGGGCGCGCCCAGCCACGCCGCCGAAGCGATGGAATTGGGCGCCGACGCAGTGCTCGTCAACACCGCCATCGCCGTTGCCAGCGATCCCAACCGCATGGCCGTGGCCTTCAAGCTCGCCGTCGAGGCCGGCCGCGCCGCTTACGAAGTCGGACTCGCCCCGGCCCAGGAGGTGGCCGGCCCCACAAGCCCGTTGACCGCGTTCCTGGATTGAACTGGGCGCGCACGAGATGAAGACTTCTATTGGCCGCCTCGCTGTAACGCCTTACGGCAATTCGCGGTCTGTGCCAGAGGCTTTGTCCCGAAGGGACATCCTGAGAATAGCCCAGCGTTTCAACGCTGCGTTCAGGGGCGCACAGGGTCGCGTCCCGAAGGGACGGCTGAACTCGTGCCACAAATACTTCCAGTCAGCCGTCCCTTCGAAGGCGTGAAGAAATTCATTTTGGGAATGAGGTGCCATGTAAATCGCATGGTGGTAACGAGGCCGCCAAGAGCTGCGCGCCAGACAAAGCGCTTGCGGCGACTTGCTCTGATCCGGGCAGCGACAGCCTCTAATGGCCGCCGTGTGCCGCTGCGCTCGTGATTTCTTACTTTGTTAGGTCATCGGTGCCTTTTTTCTGTGGTTTAGTTCTGGGCGCCCGCCAAGCCCGGCCGCCAGCAAAGCCGGATCCACTGCTGGATGTTGTAGGTCAGACAAGCCCAGAGCGCCTCCAAGCCTACCTTGACCAAACCGCGCAGGCGAAACTGTCGCAAGCCCAGTTTGTCTTTAATCCAGGCATTGGGGAATTCGGCCACCGGCGCCCGCTGCCGGTAAATCTCCTGCGCTTGGGGGGTCTGCATCTTTTCCCGAAACTGCTGCACTTCCGGCGAGTCCACGGACCGGGTGAGCCAGCGGCCCTGGCGGCTGTGGGGACAACACTGCGCTTTGAACGGACAGGCCTGGCAGACCGAGGCCTCCGCCCGGTAGACGTGCTGCACCACCCCGATCCGCGGCTGCTGTCCCATGGGCTCCAAGAGGTGCCCCGCCGGACACCGGTATCGATCCGCGAGCCCATCGTAGCTAAAGGCCGCCGCCGAGAAGTCCGCCGCCACGCCGTGGCGTTGGAGGGCGCTGGCCCCCTTGGCCTGTTGGTCCCCGAATGAGCCGATAAAGTCAATGCCCTGCGCCGCCATCGCCAGGATGTTTTCCCGCGAAGTAAACCCGCCGTCCGCCACCACTTGGCTGGGTTTGGCTTCCAAGTTCTGCTCGACCCGAGCGACCCCACCCACCAGTTCCCCGTAGTCGCTGCTATTCTGGCTGAGGCCCACTGCCACAATGATCTTGTGGCTGGCTTCCGTGGACACCTGCACATTGTAGCTGGGGGCAAAGCCCCCGTCGGCTTGCTTCATCACCCGCGCCTCGGGGTCGCTGGTGCTCACGCGCACCGCCGCCTTCTCTTTGGTGTCGCGCTTGGTCTGGCGGATTTGCCCCAACTCTTGCAAGGCTTGTTCCACCCGTTGCTGGCGCTGGCGGGCGGCCCGTTGCCGGGCCGCCTGCTGGCGCGTGGGCTCTTCGCTGCTCTCCTGGGCCAAAGCCTCGACCTGCTGTCGGGCCGCTGCCAAGTGCGCCCGCAGCCGTTCTTCGCGCCGAAACGTATCGCTGCTGGCGCAGGCTTTGACCTTGGTGCCGTCGTGCATCACCCGTTCCAAGCTCACCAGGCCCTCGGAGCTCAAAACCCCCAACACCTCCACGAAGAGCTCTTGCAGCGCGGCTTGGTGCGCCACCCGGAAATCCGACAACGTGTGGTGATTGATCGACTCCATCCCGCACAGCCATTGAAACGCCGGCTCATAGGTGCAACGACGGGCGATTTCACGCGCCGAGCTGACGCCCCGACTATAGGCATAAACCCACAGGCTGACCAATAGGCGCGGGTCCCAGGGGGCGCGGCCAGCTACCCCCTCCACCGCCTCAATGGGTGCGTAAAAGCCCTTCAGGTCCAGTTCTCCAGTCAACGCCCAGATGGCCCGAGCCGGATGCTCCTCCTCAATCAGATGTTCCACATCTACCGAGTGCCATACCATTTGCGAGCGGTCGACCGGCTTGACTCGCGGGCGGCTCGGCGCGGCCACTTTGGATTGGCAGGGCAACCTCGGTCCGGTGGCCAAGCCTGGCAGATCGAGGGATGGGGCCAGCGGTTCATTCATGGCGAGACCTCCCGGAGCGCGCGGCGGGCTTGAGCCGCCGAATTTCGAAGGTGTGTCGGTCCTTAAGGATCCACTCCAGCGATTCGCCCTTTTCCAGTTCCAGGGCGGCGGCCAGCGGTGCCGGACAAATGAGGTAATACTGGCGGTTGTGGGTTCCCCGTTGGATGACCTGTAGCTTAGAGACGTAAGCCATAACGGGGCTATACTAGCTATATAGCTAGTTCTGTCAACAGTTAATTTTTTCACACCTTCTTCGGGACTTG
>JBOGSE010000334.1:0-5278 GCA_050694895.1 bacterium
GTGTACGGGTGCTGGGGGTTGGAGAAGAGCTCCGCGGTGGTAGCGACCTCGACGATCCGGCCCAGGTACATCACGGCGATCCGATCGCTGATGTGCTTGACCACGGAGAGGTCGTGCGCGATGAACAGGTAGGTCAGCCCGAACTCCTTCTGCAGCTCCTGGAGCAGGTTCAGGACCTGAGCCTGGATCGATACGTCAAGCGCCGAGACCGGCTCGTCACAGATGATGAGCTTCGGGTTCACGGCCAGCGCGCGCGCGATGCCGATGCGCTGGCGCTGCCCGCCGCTGAACTCGTGCGGGTACCGGTTGGCGTGGTACGGCGAGAGGCCGACGACCTCAAGCAGTTCCTGCACCCGGCGGACCTTCTCTTTGCCGCGCGCCAGGTTGTGGATCTCGAGGGGCTCGCCGATGATGTCGCCGACGGTCATGCGGGGATTGAGCGACGAGTACGGATCCTGAAAGATGATCTGCATGTTGCGCCGCAGCCGTCGCAGCTCTTCCTTGCTGAGCTTGAAGATGTTGCTTCCCTCGAAGTAGGCCTCTCCGGTCGTCGGCTCCATAAGCCGGAGGATGACGCGGCCGGTCGTCGTCTTGCCGCATCCGGATTCGCCCACCAGCCCCAGCGTCTCGCCCTTCCGGATGAAGAATGAGACGTCATCAACGGCCCGCACGGCCCCCACCTGCCGCTGGAAGATGAACCCCTTGGTGATGGGGAAGTGCTTGACGAGGTTACGCACCTCGAGGAGTGCGTCGTTCATTGGTTCCGTGGCCACCATGCCCCTCCTAGGATGAGCGAGTGGAGACCGCCAGCCCCGCGGCGGCCGCGTGCCGCTTTTCCTCTTCGGTCGCGTGCTCGCTGTAGAGGTAGCATCGCGCCGTGTGGTCCGGGCCGACGGGGTACTCCGGCGGATTCTCCTGCACACAGATCTCCATCGCAAACGGGCAGCGCGGCGCGAAGGCGCACCCCGGCGGGAGATCGATCAGGCTCGGGGGCTGCCCCTCGATCGGGATCAGGCGCTCCTTGAGCTCATAGAGCTTGGGGATCGAGTGCAGCAGCCCCCAGGTGTACGGGTGCTTCGGATCCTGGAAGGTGCGATTGACGTCGGCATGCTCGACGGGCTTGCCCGCGTACATCACGACCACGTTGTCGGTCAACTCGGCGACGACGCCCAGGTTGTGGGTGATCATGATGACCGCCATGTTGAACTCCTGCTGCAGTTCACGGATCAGGTCGAGAATCTGCGCCTGGATCGTCACGTCGAGCGCCGTCGTGGGTTCGTCGGCGAGCAGGATGGACGGGTTGCACGAGAGCGCCATGGCGATCATCACGCGCTGCCGCATGCCGCCGCTGAATTGGTGGGGGTAGTCCTTGATGCGCTCCCGCGCCAGCGGGATCTTCACCCGCTCGAGCATTTCGATCGCGCGTTCCCAGGCCCCCTTCTTGTCGACCTTCTGGTGGAGGATCACCGCCTCCGCGATCTGCTCGCCGATCGTCAGAACCGGATTCAGGGACGTCATCGGTTCCTGGAAGATCATGGCGATGCGGTTGCCCCGAATGTGCCGCATCTCCTCGTCGTTGATCTTGAGGAGGTTCTTGCCCTCGAAGAAGATCTCGCCCTCGACGATCTTGCCCGGAGGCGTCGGAATGAGCCGCATGATCGAGAGCGCGTGCACGCTCTTGCCGCACCCCGACTCCCCCACGATGCCCAGCGTCTCGCCCTTGTGGAGGTCGTAGGTGAGGCCGTCCACGGCCTTGACCACGCCCTCATCCGTGTAGAAGTACGTCTTCAGGTTCCGCACAGACAACAGCGGTTCGGCCACGCCACTCACCTCTTCCGATTGCCGCCGCCGAAGGCGGTGCGGTTCAGGTTCTCCGCATGGGGAGCGAATCCTCTGCTCACTGATCGCCCCACTTCCACTCCCAGCTGTTCCAGGGCAGGTAAAAGGTCCCCAGGCCCACCGGCCGGGGACCCCGCAGGGCCTTCGGAAAGGTCGTCAGATCGAGCCGGAAGTACAGCGGCACGCTGGGGAGGTCATCGGCAAAGATCTCCTGCTGCCGTCGAAACAGCGTGATGCGCTTCTGGGCATCGATCTCGGAGATCAGCTGTTCCCACGCACGGTCGTTCTCTGCGTTCCGCCAGCCCACCCGGTTGTTGCCCTCCCAGTTGTTGGCCGCCGACGGGATCTGGCTGCTGTGGAAGCGGTCGAAGGGAATCGATTCCGGCGTGAAGAGGCTGGCGTACATGGCCATGTGCGCAAATTGCCGCCGGGGCACCATGGTCCCCAGAAAGACGCTGGCCGGCCGGTTGTCAATCCGGACGTCGATGCCGACCTGCCGGAGCTGCTCCTTGAGGATCTGCTCGATCTGCTCGCGGATCGAGTTCCCGGCGGTCGTGGAGATCGCCATCTCGAGGCGTTTCCCCGTGCCGTCGCGCAGGATGCCGTCGGTTCCCATCGTGAACCCGGCCTCCTGCAGCAGCGCCTTGGCGCGGGCCACATCAAAGTCATACTTCTTCACGTTCGGGTGGGCCGCGGGATGGCCCGGCGCGAGCCACGAATGGGCCACAGGCTGGCGCCCGCCGGCACAGGAGACTTCGGCCAGAGCCTTCCGGTCGAGCGCGTGGGCGATCGCCTGACGCACCCGCTTGTCCTTCAGCCAGGCGTCGTCCAGGTTGAAGTCGATACGCTCCCAGACCAGGGCCTCACGGTAATGCGCGTTCGCCCGCGGGTTGCGCTGGGCGATCTGCTCCATCTGCAAACAGTTGAAGTTGTTGATCTCTGTGGCGTCAACGTTTCCGGCAATCGCGTTGGCCTGCAGCACCGTGCTGTCCAGGATGAACCGGAACGTCAGGTTCTTGATCGCCGGCTTCCCCGGTGGCCATGTGTCTTGGGCCTCGAGCGTCATGTGGCTGCCCTTGACCCATTCCTTCATCTTATAAGGCCCGTTGGCGACCGGGAGGTGCCAGTACTGATGCGCCCGCATCTTCGAGGGATCGGCGAGGTAGGCTCGCTCCAGCACATGTCTGGGCAGTGGATAGGGCTGTCCAAACGGCTGGCTCCCCGCGAATGGCCAGAGCTCGTTCCACTGCACGACCATCTCGTAGGGAGTGTTCGGGTTGGGCACCAGGATGTTATCCACCTTGTTGAGGACGAACCGGCCACCGAATTGCGGGGTCTGCGGGTTGCGCAGCATCCCGTAGGTGAACCGCCAGTCCAGCGCGGTCACCGGCCGCCCATCGTGCCACGTGAAACCCTGCTTGAGTTTCCACGTCACGCGCATCTTCTTGTTCGGCAGGACGACCCAGTCGCCGTCCTTCAACGTTGGGAGCTTCTCGGCCATGATCGGCACTCGCTCCCATTTCTCGTTGAACATCGAGATGTAGCCGAACATGGCATTGTGGATGACGCCGGCTACCGCCATGATCGTCAGTGGCCCGAGGAGGTCGGGCTCCTGCGCCAACCCGATCACGACCGTGTCGCGCCGCTGTGCGAGCGCGGGAAAAGTGAGCCCCGGCAGGGCGAGTGCCGCCACCAGGATGGCCGCCGCCGCACGACGCGGCCAGGATCTCATTTGTCGCTCCCTCTCCTGTCGCTCAGTAGGACCACTCCTGCGAGTTCCAGTTGATGTAGAACCCGCCAAGCCCCGTGGGTTTGACGTTGCGGAGCGTTTTGACCGACGTGCTCAACGACAGGCGGAAGTACAGTGGGAGCGACGGGAGGTCGTCGACATAGAGCTCCTGCTGGCGGCGCAACAGCGGAATCCGCTTGGCCTCGTCCAGCGCGTCGTTGACCTGCTCGCTCACCCGGTCGTTCTCGGCGTTCCGCCAGCCCATGCGATTCGACCCTTCCCAGTTGTTCGCGGCGCTGGGGATCTGGCTGCTGTGGAAGTTGGGGAACGGCAGCGTCTCCGGCGTAAAGAGCGTGGCCCACTCAGCGATGTGCGGCCATTGGCGGCGCGGCACGACGCTCCCGAAGAAGACCGATGCGGGCCGGTTGTCGATCCTGATCTCGATGCCGACGGCCCTGAGCTGCTCCTTGATGATCTGCTGGGTCTGCTCGCGCGGGGCGTTCCCGGCTGTGGTCATGTACGTCATCTCGACACGCTTGCCGCTGCGGTCACGCAGAATGCCATCGGGGCCGGGGGTAAAGCCCGCTTCCGCGAGCAGCTGACGCGCGCGGGCTGGATCGTAGGCGTACTTCTTGACGTTGGGATGAGAGCCGGGGTGTCGCGGCGGGATCCAGGTGTGGGCCACTGGCTGCCGTCCCTGGAAGAGCGTCTTGAAGATCGCCTCTCGGTCGATCGCATGAGCGATCGCCTGCCGCACCCGCCTGTCCTTCAGCCATTCGTCGTCGTTGTTGAACTCGATCCGCTCCCAGATGAGGGCTTCGGTGTAGTGTGTAGCCACGTTGGGGTTGCGCTTCTCGATGTCGACCATCTGGTCGATGCCGAAGTTGTTGATCTCCGTGGCGTCGACAGATCCCGCGATCTGGTTGGCGGTCAGGACCACGGAGTCCAGGATGAACCGGAAGGTCACCTGCTTGATCTTGGGTTTCTCGCCCGGAAACTTGTCGTTGACCTCGAGCGTGATGTGGCTGCCCGCCACCCACTCCTTGAACTTGTACGGGCCGTTGGCGACCGGCGCTCGGAAGTAGGGATCGGCTCTGAGCCTGCCCGGATCGGCGTTGTATGCGCGTTCCAGCGCGTGGCGCGGCATCATGTAGTTGAATCCATAGGGCTCCCCGTTGGCGAACGGATACAGCTCGTTCCACTGCACGACCATTGTGTAGGGATCGCGCTCATCAGGTACGAGAATGTTGTCGACCTTGCGCAGGACGAACCGTGTCAGGGTCGGCGTGCGGGGGTTCCGCAGCATCCCGTACGAAAAGCGGGCGTCCAGGGCGGTGACCGGCCTGCCGTCGTGCCAGGTGAAGCCTCTCTTGATCTTCCAGGTCACCCGCATCTTGTTGCCGGGCAACACCTGCCAGTCGCCGTCCTTGAGCGAGGGCAGCTTCTCGACCAGCAGTGGCACGCGCTGCCACTTCTCATTGAACGGGGCGAAGAACGTGAAGAGTGAGTTGTGAATGACGCCGGCGGCCGCCATGGTCGAAAACGGACCGAGGATATCGGGTTCCTGAGCCATCCCGATGGTTACCACATCGCGCCGGGCCTGCGCCTGCGCGGCCGGGCCAAAGGCGGGCAGGCTAAGCCCCACAGCCGCCGCAATGACCACGAGCCTGACGAACATGCGCTTCATGATCGTCCCTCCTTCGACAGCGT
>JBOGSE010000335.1:0-1843 GCA_050694895.1 bacterium
TGCCGGGCGCCGCGCCGGAACGCTCGGCAATCCAGCGAGCGAGCCAGGCGAGCGATTGGCGCTCGTAGCGCTGCAGCCCGACCGCATAGATGAAATACAGCACCGCCAGGGCCGCCAGCACAAACCCGGCGATGGACCATGGCAAGGCGAGCCATGGCGCGAGCAGCTTCACCGCGCCGAACGCAGCGCCGGCAACCAGGCCCGTCGTCAGGACCGGCGCGCGGATCACGTATTCGAAAAATTCGCGGTAGGTGAACTGGTTGGCCTGGCGCATGACTCGCAGGCTGATTGCCGTGGTGAGCGCGCCGCCGGCAAGAAGGGCGAGCAGCACGGCGGCAAGCTGGTACTGCCGGATGCCTGCGTAGATCAGCGCGACGAAGAGTATGTTGGCGGCCAGATTGACGCCCATAATCGCCCGATAGTGTTCCGGCCGGGTAAAGGTGGTGCCGGCAAAGGCCACCAGAACGGCGGCGTACTGCCAGACGATGAAGGCACGCAGGTAGTTGCCGAGAAACGCATACTCGCTACCCACCCATACACGCAGGATCTCTTCGGCAAACACCAGCACGCACGCCACGACGGGCGTGAACAACAAGAAGCTGTAACGCAATCCCCGCAGGACGAGAAGCTTGCGGGTCTGCGCGCTTCCGTGCACCGATTCGAGCATCGACGCGAAGGGGAGGGTGGCCGCGTTGAGCGATCCCTGAATGGACTTCAGGGCGCGTGGGAAGCGTCCGATGATCGCGTAGTAAGTCATGTACAGCGGGCCGAGGAAATAGGCGATGAAGACGTCGGGCACCTTCAGGTACACGAGCCACGATAGGTTGTTCAGGAAAACCAGCCCCGACATCGCGGTGACGGCCTGGATGCTGCGCCAATGGATGTGCCTGGGATGCAGCGAGAACAGCGCCCGGTGACGAGCCAGAGAGATTCCGATGCAGGCAATGAACAAGCACAAGATGATGGCCTGCTCCGCCAGGATGACGTCGAGGACGCTCGAGGAGTGAAACAGCAGCACGACCACCACGAGCATGAATACAAGCCGTTCCACGATTTCCCACAGCTTCAACATCACGAAGTCCTGGATACCGGCGTAAAAGCCCTTGAGCACCAGCAACGGAAAACCGAAGAGGAGCGAGAGCGCGTACACGTAGACCGCCAGGGTGAGCTCCTCGCGGTGCGCGGCGGGGATCCGGAAGACGTCGGCGAAGAAATATTTTCCGGCGAGCAGCAGGGCGCCGCTGCACAGCGCGCCGATGAGCAGGAACAGCAGAAACCCCGTCACCAGCAGGCGCTTGAAGTCCTGGATCTTCCCTTCGGTCGCGTAGACGGCGAAGTAGCGGATGAACGAGCTCTGGAAGCCGAGCTCCGCCAGGCTCACCATCCCAGTGATGCTGAAGATCTGCGCCGTAACCCACAGGCCGTACTTCTCCGCTCCCAGGCGCCAGAGGATGTAAGGCAGCAGAAAGAAGGCGGCCACCATGGTGACAGCCTGGTGCGCCACGCTGATCGCCGTATTCCTTACGTAGCGCTTCTTCCCCTCGGCGAGGCGTTCGACCGCGGAATCGGAATTCACATCGCCCCGGACACCTTGACGGACATTCCGGGATACCGGTCGGCGTACTCGTCCACCGGAACTTGCGCCGCCGCCGCGAAGCGGCCTGCCCCCTCCGAAGAGGCGCGGATCAAGTCGAGATACTTCTGGACCTCGTCCGTCGAAAACAATTTTCCGCGCTGGATCCAGAATTGCCGGCGGTGCGTTTCGATCGCCCAGAGCGGCGCTGTGGCGCCGGTATGCGCGGACAGCACGTTGAGCAGGTGGTAGGCCCTGCCGGCTACCGAT
>JBOGSE010000336.1:0-29238 GCA_050694895.1 bacterium
ATTCCCGATCGGCGGTGACAGCCCGTGAGCCCGTAAGGGCGTGGCCCGGTGGAATTCCGGGGTCGACGGTACAGTCCGTATGAAGTGAAGGCTGCGAGGATCAGGCGCGTTCGGCGAGCCCCAGGGACGCCCGGTATCGGGCGTCTTTTGCTTTGCGCCTAAAAAGGAGATGGCACCATGTATCGAATCGTCGCCGCGCTACTCTGCTGTGCCGTCCTGCTCCTGGCTCCGACGGTTCGCACCGGGGCCCAGGCGCCGCTCGAAGACCGCCTGGTGATTATGACGCCGATTCCGCGCGAGGTAGCCGACCCGATTGCGGATCGCTTCGCGGAGCACACTCGACAGCGGTACGGAACGGCGCTGCGACCGACGCTTGTGTCCATGGGCGGGCCGCTCATGTTCGCCCGTGTGCTCGAGTGGCGCGGCCGGCCGGAGGCCGACCTGCTTTGGGCCAGTGAGGCGGAGGTACTCGATGATCTGGCAGGTCGGCGTTTGATCGTGCCGCTCGACCTTCCCGAAGGCGTGCTGAGAGAAATCCCCACAACCCTTGGTGAGCCACGGCCGATTCCGTTGCGTGACCCCAAGGGACATTGGGTCGGGACCGCGCTGACCGCCGCCGGCATCGTCTACCATCCCCGGTTGTTGCGCCGCCTCGGCGCCGAGCCACCACGCGATTGGGACGACCTGATCGACTGCCGCTTCAAGGGCCAGGTCGTGCAGACGACGCCGGACCGATCCGCGACCAACCACAGCTCGCTCGAAGTGGTCCTGCAGCTCAACGGCTGGCAGCGCGGGTGGGAGTGGGCCCAGCGATTGGGCGCCAGCACCGGTCTCTATGTCACGCGCAGCCGCGACGTGCCGACATTCGTCGCGCGGGGCGAGTTTCCGATCGGCTTCGCGGTGTTGAGTTACATGGCGTTCCAGGAAGTGCTGGCCGGTCACGATCTCCGGTTCACGAGCCCCCCGTACGCCTGGATATCGCCGGCGCCGAGCGCCATCCTGACCGGCGCGCGTGCACCGCGGGCGGCGCGAGCCTTTATGCAGTACCTCCTGAGCGAAGAAGGCCAGCGTGTCATGACGAGCCACGGCCTCTTTCCCATCCTCCCGAAGTTCAAGATGGAAGGACCTCCGGGCTCTGTGGCCGCGCAGGCCGCCACATTCAGCGGCATGCGCTCGTTCTTTGATCGACCCGTGAAGACGATCTACGACGACGACCTGGCGCAGAAACGCTACACGGAGGTGAATGACCTCTATCGGAAGCTCATCACCGAGCGGCAGTCTCAACTGGCGCGGATGCATTGCCCATAGGCAGCGCGCAGTCTGGACACATCGCAGGGCTCGGCTATAATAGTCGCGTCACGGGACACGCGGGCCGTTAGCTCAACTGGCAGAGCAGCTGACTCTTAATCAGCAGGTTCGGGGTTCGATCCCCCGACGGCCCCCCACAAGAAGTAGGCAGGACGCGGGTTTCGGCCCGCGTCCTTCGTCTTCTCCGCATCTGAGCGGGCCCTCAAGACGCGGCTGCGGGCGGATGCCTGCGGTGCCATTCGGTTTCGCGCTGAAAGACCATGCCGATCTGTAGCAGCGTGGCCTCGCTGAGCAGGTTGCCGGTGATCGCAAGGCCAACCGGCAGCCCATGGCGGCCAAACCCCATCGGCACGCTTAGCGCCGGCACCCCGCACAGCGCCCCCAGCACGCTGTAGTTGCCGCGCCGTCGGCGCATCCTCTGGAGATTCGTCTCCAGCGTCACAGCTTCGGTCATCAACGACGGAGATACGAGCGCATCGAACTTCTCGAAGACCCCCAGGATGTCGCGTCTCATCTGGAGGCGCCGCTGCTCCGCGCGGACGTGGTCAAAAGCCTTCAGCTTTAGCGATGCGCGCAAGCCTCTCTTTTGCCCCGCGTCAACCAGTTTGCCGAACTTCTTGCTCCGAATGAATTCGGCGTGTGCGGCGGCCATCTCGCCATTCAGAATCAGGCGGGCCGTCTTGGCGTACGGATGCGCGGGCAACGCCGCGCGGGTGATACGCATGCCGGCCTTTCTGAGGACCCGCACGGCGTCGTCGAACGCTCGCTCGAGCTCCGGGGCATGTGAGAAGTCGGCGGGGAGAATGCCCAGCCGATAGGCCCGTCGTCCCACCCGCGGGTTGAACACGAAGCCCGCGTACGTCGTTGTGGGGTCATTGCTGTCTGCACCCGCAATCGCCTGTAATATCCACCCGCAGTCCTCAGCGGTTCGCGCCATCGGCCCGATCTTGTCCATGCTCCACGCCAGTTCCATTGCGCCGTGCCGGCTGACTAACCCCCAGGTGGGACGCAGGCCCGTGATCCCGCAGAAGCCCGATGGTGTGACGATGCTGCCCCAGGTCTCGGACCCGAGCGCGTACGGCACAAGCCCTGCCGCTACCGCGCTGCCCGATCCCGATGACGACCCACCGGACCAATGCCTGACGTTCCACGGATTCAATCCCGGGCCGTCTGCGGACGCGTTCGCGTACTCGTAGCCCCCGCCGCCCGCGAGTTCCACCATGGCGAGCTTGCCGGCGAGCACGGCACCGGCCTGCCGCAGTTTGTGAACGACCGTGGCATCATACCCGAACCTCTGGCGGCGATGAGCGGGCGATCCCCAGCCGGTGGGAATCCCCTTTGTCGCGAGCAGATCCTTCGCGCCATACGGCACACCAAGGAGGGGCCATCGGGACTCGCCTCTGCGCAGGTGTTGATCCGCCCCTCGTGCCTGCGCCAGCGCGGTCTCGGCCGTAAGGGTGGCAAGCGCGTTGTAGCGGGGGCCCAGGGTCCTTAGCCGGCCGAGAAAGAGCCGGGTCAGCTCCACCGAGGAGATCCTCCGCTCCCGCAGCATTCCGCCGAGCTCCGTCGCGCTCTTCCAAATTACACTGTCGTCAGACATGCGTTTTTGCCCCGTAGCATACCGCATTTGGCTGGCCCGATACTTCATCCTGCTTGTAGGGTGCCAACCGTCCCGCCGCTAGCGTGCGGTGGTCCAGCACCTTCGGGCTCGACCGCCCCCGGCATCGCCCGGGCCCTCGACTGGGCGGCCGCCAGCCCGGCAGTTCTAGCCCCCGCGGGGTGCGTGGAGCGAAATGGGCGGGCTGGACACATCGAAAGGCTCGGTCATTCGGTCATGATGAAGCGGAAGGTCCGGGCCGCTAGCTCAACTGGCAGAGAGCTGAGTCTTGCCGGTCCTTTCATTGCCAGCACGCGTAACTAGACTCATCCACAGCACCGTGTGGGGTCACAGTCTCGTCCTGGAATCTCGACAGAGCGGTGTCCTCCGGCATAGAATGTCACAGATACCAACCCGGCCGCGGGCGTAGCCGAACTGGTATAGGCGCCAGACTTAGGATCTGGTCGGCGCAAGCCGGTGGGGGTTCGAGTCCCTCCGCCCGCACCAGTGCTCGACCACGAGCGACCGTTGCACCGGGAGTTTTCGCACGGTGATCTGCCGAACCCCCGTAGCTCGGCCCGGAGGCTGCCGATGAAAGTGGAGTGGAGGCGAGAACCGCCCAGCCGCGCCGTTCTGGAGGTCGAGGTGCCGGCCGAGGAGGTAGCGCGAGAGGTGCGTGAGGCCGCCTCACGCCTGGCCCGGCGCGTCCGCGTGCCGGGGTTCCGGCGTGGAAAGGCTCCTCGCGCGATTCTGGAGCGTTATGTTGGGCGCGACGAGGTGTATGGCGAAGCCGCTGAGGAGCTCGTGACCTCCGCGTACCGGCGCGCCGTCGCCGAAGCGGGCATGATTCCCATTGGGCGGCCCGAGTTTGACGTGCCGCAGCTCGATGAGGCGCAGCCGCTGCGCTTTGTCGCCCGGGTGGACGTGTCCCCCGAGGTCGATCCTGGGCCGTACGACAAGGTGCGCGTGCCGCGCACGGCCGGTGAAGTCGCGGAGGCCGATGTCGATGCCGCGATAGATGAGTTGCGCCGGGGCCGCAGCCAGCTCGCGTCGGTTCCCGACGCGAGCGCGGGACAGGGCGACTTCGTGCTGATTCGCCCGACTGTGGCCGACGGTGTCGAGCGCTTTCAGGTCGGGCGTGAGGTCCTGGTCGAACTGGGCGCCGGTGGATTCCCGCGCGAGGTCGAAGCCGCGCTGGAGGGCGCCAAAGCCGGAGAGGAGCGCGCGGTCACGTTGGGCGAGGCCGGACGGTTGGTCGCCACGGTCACAGACGTCAGGCGGCGGGAGTTGCCGCCGCTGGACGATGGGTTCGCCAAGGCCCTCGGGGGAGTCGCCACGGTCGACGGGCTGCGCGCGCGGGTGCGGGATCAACTGTCGGCCGAAGCCGCGCGGCGCGCGGAAGAGCAACACGAGGAGCAGGTGCTCACAGCGGTGCTGGACGGAGCGACGGTCGAACTGCCCGCGAGCCTGATCGATCACGAGATCGACCACCTGGTCGGTGACCTCAGCGACTCGCTGCGGCGCCGCGGGTACACGCTTGAGCGATATCTGGAGAGCGCCGAGAAGGATCTCGCCGCGTTGCGCAGCGAGCTCCGGCCCCGCGCCGAGCGCCGGCTCCGGTCTCGTCTCGTTCTCGATGAGATTGCGCGCCGCGAGGGATTGTTACCCAGCCAAGAGGAAATTGTCGCCGAAGAAGAGAAAGTGGCCGCGGAGTTGAAGCAGGACCTGGCCCGGGTCCGCGAGTGGCTTCTTGAGGAAGGGCGCCGTGACACCATGATAGCGATGCTGCGCCGTCGGAAGACGGCGGCGGCGCTGGTCGCCAAAGCCCAGGAGGGTCCTGGAGGCTAGGAATGCTGATCCCGATGGTCGTCGAGCAAACTCCACGCGGCGAGCGTGCCTATGACATCTACTCGCGCCTCCTCAAGGACAGGATCATCTTCCTGGGCGGGGAGATCACCGATGACTCGGCGAACCTGATCATCGCCCAGATGCTCTACCTGGAGAGCGAAGATCCCGACAAAGACATCAACCTGTACGTCAACAGTCACGGCGGCGACCTGATTGCTTCGCTCGCAATCTACGACACCATGCAGTATGTGCGGCCCGACATTGCGACGATCTGCGTCGGGATGGCCGCCAGCGGCGGTGCCCTGGTGCTGGCCGGTGGGGCGAAGGGGAAGCGCTCGTCGCTGCCCTACTCCCGGATCATGATCCATCAGCCCTGGGGCGGCGCGCAGGGCATGACGAGCGACATCGACATTCAGGCGCGCGAGTTCCTCAAGTGGCGCGCACAGATGAACCAGATTCTGGCGCGCCACTCCGGCCAGCCGCTCGAGCGCATCGAGCGCGACACCGACCGCAACTACTGGATGGACCCCGAGACGGCGAAAGAGTACGGGATCATCGATCAGGTGATCCTGCCGCGGGAACGGACCAAGGCGAAGGGCGGATGATCGCGCGATGTTTCGATCCGGCGACGAGCGTGAGCCGATGAAGTGCTCTTTCTGCGCGAAGCCGCAGTCACAGGTGCGTAAGCTTGTCAAAGGGCCGGGCGTCTATATCTGCGACGAGTGCATCGAGCTGTGCAGCGAGATCGTCGAAGAAGATCTGGCGGGAGAAGACCTCCGGCCACAGCGCGCGACCCCCAAGCCCAAAGAGATCTACGACACGCTCCGGCAGTACGTCGTCGGGCAGGAGCGGGCCAAGAAAGCGCTGGCCGTCGCCGTCTACAACCACTACAAGCGTATCGGCAGCCGGCGTCCGTCGGATGTCGAGCTCCAGAAGTCCAACATCCTCCTCATCGGGCCGACCGGGTGCGGCAAGACCCTGCTCGCCCAAACCCTGGCGAAGATCCTCGAGGTGCCGTTTGCGATCGCCGACGCCACGTCGCTCACCGAAGCCGGCTACGTCGGCGAGGACGTGGAAAATATTCTCCTTCGCCTCATTCAAACGGCGGACTACGAAATCAAGAAGGCGGAGCGCGGCATCATCTACATCGATGAGGTTGACAAGATCGCCAGAAAGAGCGAGAACCCGTCGATTACCCGGGACGTCTCGGGTGAGGGCGTCCAGCAGGCCCTGCTGAAGATCCTTGAAGGGACGACGGCCAACGTTCCGCCCCAGGGAGGCCGCAAGCACCCGCATCAGGAGTTCATCCAGATCGACACCAGCAATATCCTCTTCATCTGTGGGGGTGCCTTCGACGGCCTGGAGAAGATCATCGAGTCCCGGACCCGGCAGACGAGCATCGGGTTTGGGGCGATGATCGAACCGCGCAGCAAGAAGCACCTGGCCGAGGTCCTGGGCCAGACGATGCCTCAGGATCTCCTGCGCTATGGGTTGATTCCGGAGTTCATCGGGCGGCTGCCGGTGGTCGTCCCGCTCGATCCGCTGGACGAGCCCGATCTCGTTGCTGTGCTCGTCGAACCCAAGAACGCCCTGGTCCGCCAGTATCAGAAGATCGTGGAGATGGACGGTGTCGAGCTCGACTTCACCGCGGAGGCGCTGCGCGCCATCGCCCGCGAAGCGATGACCCGCAACACCGGCGCCCGGGGCCTCCGGACGATCATCGAAGAGATCATGCTGGACATCATGTACGAGATTCCCTCCAGGGGGGACATCCGGCGCGTTCTGGTCACCGAAGAGGCTGTGCTTCGCCGCACCGGCCCGCAGCTGTGGACCTCGGCGGACCTGAAGTCCCAGGCCCTGGAGAAGCCGGCATCCTGACGGAAAGCCCCACCGAACGTTCTCGGAGACGCCTGACGCGGCCCGCACGGGCTGTCCGTCCAGCACGATGGCAAAACGGGTAACTACCTGACAGGGAACAGTCCCCGGCCTCCCGTCGTTTACCACAACGGGCCGGGACCGGAGGTGAACCCGTGAGTGCTGCCGGATCCCGATCGCCCAAGGAGGGCATGCGAGCTATGACCGAAGGCACGACCCAGATTCCCGACCGCCTGCCCCTGCTGCCCCTGAAGGGGACCGTGATCTTCCCCCATCAGGTCCAGGGACTCGGCGTCGGCCGTAAGAAGTCGCTCAAGGCGCTGGATGCGGCCCTGGAGGGCCACCGCCTCATCGTTCTGTCGGCGCAGCGGGAAGACGACATCGACGAGCCCCAGGCCAAGGATATCCGCGAGATCGGGACTATCTGTAAGATCCTGCAAGTTGGCAAGCAGCCCGACGGCGTGCTCCAGGTGATCGTCGAGGGCGTCGTCCGGGCGAGCCTGCGCGGGTTCGTACAGGAAGACCCCTATTTCGAAGTTGAGATCACGCCGCGGCCTGATCCGATCGAAAAGACGGTTGAGCTCGAAGCCCTGATGCGGGGGATCGTCTCACAATTCGAACGGTTCGCCCGCTTCTCGCGATCCATTCCGGCCGACCAGGTGCTGGCGGCCGCGCAGGTGGAAGAGCCGGGGCGGCTGGCCGACCTCATCGCCCAGCACATCACCCTCAAGCTGGACGAGCGGCAGGAATTGCTGGAGGCCGATCCCAAGGTGCGGCTGGAGCGGCTTTCCGCGATCCTCAGCCGGGAGATTCACGTGCTCGAGCTCGAGCGCAAGATCCAGAGCCGCGTCCGCAAGCAGATGGAGAAGTCTCAGCGTGAGTACTTCCTCAAGGAGCAGATCAAGGCGATCCAGCAGGAGCTTGGCGAGACCGACGAACGGCAGGCCGAGGTGTCGGAGTATCGCAAGAAGATCGAGGCGGCCAACCTTCCCGAGCACGTGAAGACCAAGGCCATGGAGGAGCTCTCGCGGCTGGAGAAGATGCCGCCCATGGTCGCGGAGGCCGTCGTGGTCCGGACGTACCTCGACTGGATCCTCTCGATTCCCTGGACCACCCGGACAGACGACCGGCTGGACATCGATGAGGCGCACAAGATCCTGGACGAGGATCACTACGGCCTGGAGAAGGCAAAGGACCGCGTCGTCGAGTACCTGGCCGTGCGCAAACTCTCCCCGGAGTCGCGCGGCCCGATTCTCTGCTTTGTGGGGCCTCCCGGCGTAGGAAAGACCTCCGTGGGCAGGTCCATCGCCAGGGCGCTGGGGCGCAAGTTCGTGCGCATCTCGCTCGGCGGAGTACGCGACGAGGCCGAGATCCGTGGGCACCGGCGCACGTACGTCGGTGCCCTGCCGGGCCGCATCGTCCAGGGGATGAAGACGGCGGGCAGCCGCAACCCGGTGTTCATGCTGGATGAAATTGACAAGCTCGGCATGGATTTTCGTGGCGACCCCTCGGCGGCGTTGCTGGAGGCCCTCGACCCCGAACAGAACCATGCCTTCAGCGACCATTATCTCGAGCTGGCACTCGACCTGAGCGAGGTCGTCTTCATCACGACCGCCAATATCCTCGATACGATTCCACCGGCGCTGCGCGACCGCATGGAGGTCATCCGCTTCGCGGGCTACATCGAAGAGGAGAAGGTCAAGATCGCCGAGCACTTCCTCATCCCCAAGCAGCTGAAGGCGAACGGCCTCAAGCGAGAGCAGATGACCTTCACGGAAGAGGCGCTGCGTCTGATCGCCCGCGAGTATACTCGCGAGGCCGGCGTCCGCAACCTCGAACGCGAGATTGGGACGATCTGCAGAAAAGTGGCCACGCAGGTTGCGCGCGGCGCGGCGACCGGCGAGCGCATCACCCGCGCCAACCTCCACAAGTTCCTGGGCCCGCCGAAGTTCCGGTTCGGGTCGGCCGAGAAGGAAGACGAGATCGGCGTTGCCACGGGGCTCGTCTACACGGAGATGGGTGGCGACGTCATCGGCGTCGAGGCGACCCTGATGCGGGGCGAGGGCAAACTGTCGCTGACCGGGCAGTTGGGCGATGTCATGAAGGAATCGGCCCAGGCCGCTCTCTCGTACGTGCGCTCGCGCGCGCGGCGGTTGGGCGCCGACGAGGAGTTCTATCAGAAGACCGACGTCCACATCCACGTGCCGGCCGGCGCCGTGCCCAAGGATGGGCCGTCGGCGGGTATCACGATGGCCACGGCGATGGCCTCCGCGGTGACAGGCCGGCCGGTCCGCCGCGATATCGCGATGACCGGAGAGATCACGCTGCGCGGGCGGGTGCTGCCGATCGGCGGCCTCAAGGAAAAGGTCCTGGCCGCCCACCGCGCGGGTCTGCGAACCGTGGTCCTGCCCAAGGAGAACGAGAAGGATCTCCCCGATATCCCGGCCAACGTGCGTAAGCAGATGCGGCTCGTCCTCGTCTCGCACATGGACGAGGTCCTCAAAGAGGCGCTTCTCGCGCGGCGCGAGCAGGAAGTTCCGCCGCCCGCGCCGATAGCCGCGCCGACGCCGCCGTTCGTCCAGCCGCTGCCGCCGGTACCGGTCCAGCCCGAGCGGCGTCCACCCGAGCCACCGCCGATTAGTTAGCGACCGCAGCTCTTCATCAAAAGCATGGGGGAGCACCAGGGTGGTGCCCCCCTCATGCTTGCCTCCGGGCGCTTACTATTTGGGCTGAAGGCCAAACGCCTGATAGTTGCGCGGAATATATTCGGCCTTCCACTGATCCGGTGTATCGGCTTCGGCGAAGATGGCCGTCACCGGGCACACCGACTCACACGCGCCGCAGTCGATGCACTCATCAGGATGAATGTAGAGTTGAGCCAGCAGCTTGTCCTTTGGAAAGTCATCGGGTGGGATGTGCGACACATCGCCTCGAGGGATGACCTGCTTGTCCGAACCCGCGCCTGTGGAGGGGTCGGGCACGACATAGCCGCCGACTTCCTCTACGTATTCGTAGATGCAGTCCACCGGACACACCTCTACACATGCCCGGTCTTTCACGCTGACGCACGGCTCGGCGATGATGTACGTCATGGCATCCTCCAGGCTCGTCAGGATGGCTTTCCACGACCACCATAGCGCCGAGAGGGCAGGGGGAGCAACGCTCGCGAGCACGGAGCCGGCCACGGCGGCACTGGAGTTGACGGGATTCGGAATACAGAATACGATCAACATGTACGAAGTTTGACCATCTGGAGGCGTAAAATTGGCCCGGCGAGGCGATACTTTGCCCCCTGAACTCGTCTTTGGCGCACCTCCGCAGCGCGATACGATCAGTGGAGCCGCGTACCGGCAGTTGAAAGACGCGATTCTCCGCGGTCAGATGCCCACGGGCATTCGGATTAACGAGCTTGAGCTGGCCGAGGCCTGGAATGTCAGCCGCACACCCATCCGCGACGCCCTCCGCCGCCTGCAGGCCGAGGGGCTCGTGGAGGCCGTGCCGAGGAGGGGCGTGATCGTGCCGGCGTTGAGCGTGATCGAGGCCGACGAAGTGTACGAACTGCGCGAGGTGCTCGAGGGGCGCGCGGCGCGGCGCGCTGCGGAGCGGTCGACGCCGGAATTCCACGGCAGGCTCAATGCCTTGATCAAGGCCTTTGGAATGGCGCTCAAGCAGGACGACGTTGCGCAGATGAGCGCGATCGATGACGACATCCACTCCGGCATCGCGGCCATGTCGGCGAACGGCCGGCTGGAACGCACCATCGACGGGATTCGCGCGCAAACCCGGCAGATCCGGTCCCGGGGCATGCGCGCGAAGGGCCGCGCGCAGAAATCGTTTCGCGAAATGGCAAAGCTCACCGCGGCGATCAGGGCACGCAACGGCGTACGTGCCGAAGCGGCGATGCGCGAGCACGTCGCCAGCCTGCGTGAGGGTCTTCCAGATGTCTGGCAGGACGTGGAGGAGGGGGCATAGTGCCTGCGCCCTTGACACCTCGGACCGGGGGCAGGCTATAATCACGGCAACAGGCTAAGACGGGGAAGAGTAGGCCGGCAGCGCCCCGAGCGAGGAAGGCCCACCGAGTGCAAGGCCTTCCGGAAACGAGCCGGCCGAACGTCGCCCCCGAGCCGCGGCCCGAAGCGCAGTAAGGCCGCCGGGATTCGCCCGAGACCGCGAGAGCGAGCACCGGTCGGTGAGTCGAGCCGGCCGGGAGCAAGGTGGTACCGCGGAGCGCCGCTTCGTCCTTGAGGTAGCGGCGTTCGTGTTTTTTGGGGAGGGAGGGGCCATGGCAAAGAAACCGCGCACGAGCGCCAGGGAGGCGCCTGCGGACCAGCAGGCCGCGCCCTATAACCCTTTGGAGGTGGAACCCCGCCGGTACCAGGAGTGGCTGGACCGGGGCTACTTCCACGCGTCGGTCGATCCCCCGAGGCAACCCTTTGCCATCATGATGCCGCTGCCCAACATCACCGGCACGCTCCACATGGGCCACGCCCTCAACCACACCGTGCAGGACCTGCTCACGCGCTGGCGCCGTATGCAGGGGCGCAACGCCATGTGGCTGCCCGGAACCGATCACGCCAGCATCGCGACGCATGTGGTGATGGAGCGCGAGCTGGCCAAGCAAGGGACGTCCCGGTTCGAACTGGGCCGCGAGAAGTTTTTGGAGCTCGCGTGGCAGTGGAAGGAAAAGTACGGCGGGATCATCTACAGCCAGATCCGCCGCATGGGGTCGGGATGCGACTGGGATCGCGTGACCTTCACCATGGATCCCGCGTACTGCAACGCGGTCATCGAGTGCTTCCTGCGGCTCTATGCCAAGGGCTACATCTATTACGGCAAGCGCATGATCAACTGGTGTCCGCATGATCTGACCAGCGTGGCCGATCTCGAAGTCGACCATCAGCCGGTCGAGAGCTTCCTGTGGTACGTGCGCTACCGTGGGGCGGACGGCGGTCCAGACGTGATCATTGCCACCCAGCGTCCCGAGACGATCCTGGCCGACGTCGCCGTGGCCGTGCACCCCGAGGACGATCGCTATCGCAATCTCGTGGGCCGTCAGGTGATCGTGCCCATCGTCAACCGGCGGGTGCCGGTGATCGCCGACCGGCGTGTGGATCCGGCGTTCGGCACCGGCGCGCTCAAGATCACGCCCGGCCATGATCCGCTGGACAACGAGATCGGCGCCGACCACGGTCTGCAGACGATCGTGATTCTGGATGAGCGGGGACGGATGACCGCTGATACGGGTGTCTACGCCGACACTGACCGGTTCGAGGCGCGGGAGGCCGTGGCCCGGGACCTGGAGGCCCAGGGCTTGATCGAGCGGCGAGAACCCTACACGACCAACGTGGGACGCTGCGATCGGTGCGGGACGATCCTGGAGCCGTACATCACGGATCAATGGTTCTGCCGCATGGCTGAGCTGGCCGGGCCGGCGATCGACGTGGTGCGGCAGGGAAAGGTGCGATTCCACCCGGAGCGGTGGACCAAAGTCTACCTGGACTGGATGGAGAACATCCACGATTGGAACATCAGCCGGCGCCTGTGGTGGGGGCATCAGATTCCGGTGTGGCACTGCGCTAACGGGCACATGGTGGCCGGCCGCGAGGCTCCCGCACGGTGTCCGGAGTGCGGTGAGACGGATCTGCGCCAGGAAGAGCAGATCCTCGACACCTGGTTCTCCTCGGCGGCCTGGCCCTTTGTCACGCTCGGCTGGCCGGCAGAGACCCCCGATCTGGCGTACTTCTATCCGACGAGCGTGCTCGCCACCGCGAGGGACATCATTTTTCTCTGGGTGGCGCGTATGATCATGTTCGGCCTGGAGTTCGTGGGCGACATCCCGTTCACCGATGTCTACATCAACCCGACGGTGCTGAACATCGAAGGCCGCCGGATGAGCAAGTCACTCGGCACCGGTCTCGATCCTCTGGACTACGTCGAGCAGGGGTACGGCGCCGACGCGCTGCGATTTGCGCTCGCGCTGCGCTGCTCGCAGGGCCAACAGGACATGCGCTTTGCCGAAAAGATGCTGGGGGACGTGCGCAACTTCAACAACAAGATCTGGAACGCGGCACGGTTCGTCCGCATGCATCTGGCCGGCTTTGACCCGGGCTCCGGCTCGGGAGCGCCCAGCCTCATCGACCGGTGGATTCGCAGCCGCTCCGTGCGGCTCATCGGGACCGTGACGGCGGCGTTCGAGTCATACGATTTCGACAAGGCCGCCAGAGCGCTCTACGACTTCATCTGGTCGGAGTACTGCGACTGGTATCTCGAGCTGGCCAAGGTGGATCTGTACAGGCCCGCGCTCGAATCGGGCCGCCGTCAGGCGATCCAGCACACCCTGTGGTCGGTGCTGGAGGGAACACTGCGGTTGCTCCATCCGATCATGCCCCACATCACCGAGGAGATCTGGCAGGGACTGCCTCACGAGGGGGAGAGCATTGTGATCGCCCCGTGGCCGGCCGCAGACCCGGCGGCGATCGATGAGGGGGCCGAAAAGCAGATGAGCACGCTGATGGCCGTCGTGCGGGCCATTCGATCGATGCGCGCGGATCTCGGCCTGCCGGCGGGTGCGCGGATATCGCCGACGCTACAGGCCCGCGGCGAGACCAAAAGCCTGCTGCAAGCGCACCACGACTACCTCGTGACGCTCGCCAGGACCGCAGACCTTACCATTGCCGGCGATGGCTCCCACGCCCCAGGAACGATCGGCACGATCGCCGACGGCGTCGGCGTGGCGCTGACGATCGCCGAGGCCGACCGTGGCCGCGCCCGCCGGCGTCTCGAAGATGAACTGCGGACCGTGCGGACGGCGATTGCGCGCACAACGCAGAGGCTCGCTGACCAGTCCTTCGTGGCCCGGGCCCCGGCGGAAGTGGTGGAGGAGGAACGGCGGCGCGAAAGCGACCTGCGGACCCGCGAGCGCGTACTGGACGGCTACCTCAGTTCACTGCGTTAGCAGACGTGCACCGGCGGTAGCACCCGGTCCAAGGAGTTCACCATCGCGCGCCGAAAAGGGCGTCCGTGCGACCAAATACCTTTCTCATCAGCGTCGTCCTCATCGCGCTGTTCGTTGTCTCTCTGGTCGTGGGCTACATTGCGGGGGAGACGTTCCTCAAACCTCGAAGCACTGCTACTCCACCCGACCAGCCCCCGGTTGCGGGCGCTGAGCCTCCGCCGCCGACGGTTCCGCCCATCTCACCGCCGGCGCCGCGAGCAACACCGCCGGGTGGACCATCTGGTCCGGGAGCCCCACCGCCGCCGCCAGTGACACCGCGGCCGGTCGCTCCGTCGCCGCCGCCGCGCGCGCCCACGACAGCCCCGACGGCTCCGGCAACGCCGCGACCACCCGTAGCGGCTCCCAGCCCAGAAGTCCAGCCGGAAGGCAGGCTCCACCGCGTGCAGGTCGGCGCGTTCTCGAGCAAGCAGAACGCCGACGCGCGCGTCGCGTCGCTGCGTGAGGCCGGGTTCAGTCCGTACGTTGTGAAAGAGCGGGGGTTGTTCAAGGTTCGCGTCGGGGCGTTCCGCGCTCGGGGTTCCGCGGTCGAGCTTGCGGAGCGCCTGCGCGCCAAAGGGTTCGACGCCATCATCGTCCCGTAGCAGCGCGTCCCCTCGCACGCCGCGATCCCAACCGGCTCCGGAGGAACCTGCATGCGCTATCCCACGCCCCAGGACCCGCGGTCGCTCCACTTTGAGCGCATTCTGTACGCGAAGACCGCACACCGCGCTACGGTCGTCATCAACCGTCCAGAGGTCCTGAACTCGCTGAACTTTCAGACGTTGCGCGAGATGAGTCGGGCATTCGAAGATGCCGCATGGGACGATGCGGTGGCGGTCCTGATCCTCACCGGTGCCGGCGATCGCGCGTTCTGCACCGGCGCGGATCTAGGCGAGCAGGAGCAGTTTCTCCGCCGGCCCCGGGACTACTGGAAGTGGATGGGCGCGTTCATCGAGGCGCAGGAGCGTCTTCGCAACATCGGGAAGCCGACAATCGCCCGGCTCAATGGGATGACCGTCGGCGGCGGAAACGAGTTCAACCTGGCCTGCGATCTGGCGGTGGCCGCCGATGACGTGATCATCCGCCACGTCGGTCCCGCGCGGGGGAGTGTGCCGGCCGCGGGCGCCACACAATGGCTGCCGATCGTCATCGGCGAACGCCGCGCGCGCGAAGTGTTGTTCCTGTGCGAGGAGGTCACCGCCGCGCAGGCGCTGGAATGGGGGCTGGTGAACCGGGTCGTGCCCCGCGCGCGGCTGGATGCCGCGGTCGACGACCTCGTCGACCGCCTGGTGGCGAAGCTGCCCGAAGTCACGCGGTACACGAAGCAGCAGCTCAATTTCTGGCGTGATCTCTCGTGGCACCTGACCGTCGGACACGCGCGCGACTGGCTGACGCTGCACGCCGGCGCCGCGGAAACCCATGAGGGACTCAGCGCCTTCTTCGAGAAGCGACCAGTCGACTACGAAGGCATCCGACAGCGGCTTGCGTCGGGAGGGTCGACCGAGTTCCTGTGGGGCCCGCACACGGAAAAATGTCCGGCATGCGGGGCCGCCCCTCTGCCGGCGGATTTCGCGTTCTGCGGCCGCTGCGGTGCGGCGCTTCGACGGTAGGGTAATCCGGACAGGCGCGGCGAGGAGGCACGGTGATGGCATACACGAACATCCTGGTTGAGGTTGACGGCCCCGTGGCCGTCATCGCTCTGAATCGTCCGAAGGTGCTCAACGCCCTGAGTCGGGAGACGATGGATGAGGTCGTGACAGCGCTGGAGGCACTGGACCGCGACGACACCGTACGGTGTATGGTTCTGACAGGAAATGAGCGGGCGTTTGCGGCGGGGGCCGATGTGAACGAGATGGCGGCGGCGACACCGGTGGACATGCTCACGTCGTACCGGTTTCAGCAGTGGGAACGCATCCGCAAGATCGGCAAGCCGATCATCGCGGCCGTGCGGGGATTCGCGCTCGGCGGCGGCTGCGAGCTGGCCATGACGTGCGACATAATCATCGCCGGTGAAGGAGCCCGTTTCGGGCAGCCCGAGATCAACATCGGCATCATGCCGGGCGCCGGCGGTACCCAGCGCCTGACCCGCGCGGTCGGCAAGGCGCGCGCGATGGAGATTGTCCTCACCGGCAGACACGTCACGGCCGCCGAGGCCGCGGCCGCGGGCCTCGTCACACGCGTGGTGCCCGACGAGGCCACCCTCGGTGAGGCCAAGAGGCTGGCGCAGCAGATTGCGACCAAGCCGCCGATGGCGGTGCGCCTGGCCAAGGAGTCGATCCTCAAAGCGTTCGATACGACCCTGGAGGTCGGGCTCGACTTCGAGCGCAAGGCATTCTATTTGCTGTTTGGCACGGAGGACAAAGCCGAGGGTATTGAGGCATTCCTGGCCAAGCGCTCCCCAACCTTCAAGGGCCGCTAGGTGTATGTCTGAGAAGCACTGTCGGGCAATAGAATCGGGGTCCCCAAAATCCGTTTTGTGGATTTTGAGGTGATCTAGCGGAGGGACAGAGATGGTGCAGCTCCCGACACTTGAGGCAGTGCAGACGCGCTTTGCCGACGGCGTGCTGACGATCACGCTCAACCGCCCGGACGTGCTCAATGCGATCAACGAGCAGCTGACCGCCGATCTGGCCGAGACCCTGCGCCTGGCCGAGCGCACGCCGGAGGTGCGCTGCGTCGTGCTGACCGGGGCAGGGAGGGGGTTTTGCTCCGGCCAGGACCTGCGCGATCGGGCGGGCATCGGCGAGATCTCGTACGGCGACTCGTTGCGCAAGCGCTACAATCCGGTCATTCTTCGCCTGAGGACGATGGAGAAACCGACGATCGCCGCGGTCAATGGGGTCGCCGCGGGCGCCGGCTGCAACCTGGCGCTGGCCGCCGACCTCCGTATCGCGTCGGACCGCGCGTCATTCATCGAGGTGTTCTCGCGCGTCGGGTTGATCCCCGATTCCGGGGGCACGTTCACCTTGCCCCGGCTCGTCGGCCTCGCCAAGGCTCTGGAGCTGGCGTATTTGGCCGACCCGATCGACGCGGCGGAGGCGCTGCGCATCGGCCTGGTCAACCGGGTCGTGCCGCACGATGAGCTGGCGGCCGCGGCGGGTGACCTGGCGCGGCGTCTGGCCGAAGGGCCAACCCGCGGGTTTGGGTTGACAAAGCGGGCGTTCAACTACGCCCTGAGCGCGCCGCTGGACGCAGCACTGGAGTATGAAGCCCACATGCAGGAGATTGCGGGGCATACGGCCGACCACCGCGAGGGCGTGGCGGCATTTCTGGAGAAGCGTCGCCCCCGATTCGAAGGCAGGTAGCCGATGGCCGAACAGGAGCGGCCAGACGTCGGCGTCATCGGGGCCGGCACCATGGGCGCTGGCATCGCCGAGGTAGCGGCCCTGGCCGGGTATCGGGTGACGGTCCAGGACGTCTCCAGCGACGTGCTGGACCGGGGGCGGCAGCGGATAGAGGAGGACGTGACGCGGCGCGTCGCGCGGGGGCGCCTCGATCAGGCGGCCGCCGATGCCGCCCGGGCGCGCCTCCGCTGGGTGACGCGTTTGGATGAGCTCGCCTCCTCGAGGGTCGTCATCGAAGCGGCGCCTGAGGATCTCCGTCTCAAGCGAGAGATCTTCGGACGGCTCGAGGAGGTGTGCGCCCCAGGCGCGATCCTGGCATCGAACACGTCATCGCTACCGATCACGTCGCTGGGCGCGGCAACGCGCCGGCCCGAGCGCGTCGTGGGCATGCACTTCTTCAATCCGCCGCCGGTCATGCCACTGGTCGAGATCGTTCGCGGGCAGCGGACGAGCGAGGCCACGGTGGATGCGGCCGAGCGCCTGGCGCGCGCCTTCGGCAAGACGCCCGTGCGTGTCCCCGACGGCCCGGGATTCCTGGTCAACCGCATCGCCCGGCCGTTCTACAGCGAGGCGCTGCGCCTGCTCGCCGACGGCGTGGCGTCGGCTCCGGTGATTGATCGCATCATGCGCGAGGCCGGCGGGTTCCGCATGGGGCCGTTCGAGCTTTTCGACCTCGTCGGCCTCGATGTGAGTCTGGCGGTGACCACCTCGATCTACAACGCCTTCTTTCAGGACCCGCGCTACCGCCCACATCCGCTGCAACAGCGCATGGTCGACGCGGGGTTACTCGGGCGTAAGACCGGCCGTGGATTCTACGACTACAGCGCAGCCGCGGGCGCCGACCGCACCGGGCCACAGAAGGTGGAGGGGGTGGGGCCGTCGGCCGGCATCCGGACGCCGGTGACTGTTGCCGTGCCGGGCGAGAGCCGCATGGCCGCAAATCTCCGGGCGGGCCTGAGCGCAGGCGGCGCGCAGGTGCTCGACTCGATTCCGCACCGTAGCTCTGCCGCGGTCGTGATCGACGCGGCTACCGGCTCTATTCCAGAAAAGGCACGGGCGCTCGCCGATCTCGATGCGCGCGTGCCCCAAGACACCCTTCTGCTGACGCTGACGTTGAGCGCGTCGACAACCGAGGCCTCCGCACGCGCGACACATCCCGAGCGCGTCGTGGGCTTCGCCACGCTGCCGCCGCTGGCCGACCGAAAGGTGGTCGAGGTCCAGGCGGGTCTGCGGACCGGCCGTGAGGCGCTGGACCGGGCCCGGGCGTTTTGGACCGCGGTGGGCAAGGATCCGGTTGAGGTCGGCGACGCGGCGGGTGGGGTGTTCCCACGCATTCAGGGCATGCTCTGTCATGAGGCCATTGTGGCATTCGCGGAAGGCGTCGGAAGCACCCCGGACATTGACACCGCGATGCGCCTTGGCGTCAACTATCCTCAAGGGCCCATCGAGCGCGCGGAGGCGGCGGGGCTGGAGGTAATTCTGGCGGTCGCGGAGGGCTTGCTCGCGGAGATCGGGGATACGCGCTACCGGCCCGTGCCGTTGCTGAGGCGGTTGGTGGCGGCCGGGGTGATGCGGGTCGCGCATTCACTCTCCGGCGAGGGTTCCCGGGAGGCGAAATGACGGTGAAGGACGGCATGCATGAGACCGTGATTGTCGATGCGGTCAGAACGCCGGTAGGACGCTATGGCGGGGCGCTCAGGGACGTCCGCCCCGATGATCTGGCCGCCCTGGTCATCCAGGCGCTGGTTCGCCGCAACAATCTCGACCCCGCGTTGATTGAGGATGTTGTCTTTGGTTGTGGCAACCAGGCCGGGGAGGACAACCGCAACGTCGCGCGCATGGCGGTGCTCCTGGCCGGTCTCCCGGTCGGCGTCGCCGGTCAGACCGTCAACCGGCTCTGCGGGTCCGGGTTGCAGGCGGTCGTGGCGGCCGCCCATGCGATCCAGGTGGGGGAGGGGGAGGTCTTCATTGCCGGCGGCGTCGAGTCGATGACACGGGCCCCGCTGGTCATGTCCAAGCCGGACCAGGGGTTTCCACGCGGCGACGTTCGCGCGTATGACACCACGCTCGGCTGGCGGTTTGTCAATCCGCGTCTGGCCGAGATGCATACGCCCTACAGCATGGGCGAGACCGCCGAGAACGTTGCCGAACGTTTCGGCATCTCGCGCGAAGAGCAGGACGCGTTTGCATTCGCCAGCCAGCAGCGCGCGTCCGCCGCGGTCGCCTCCGGACGCTTTCGCGACGAGATCGTCCCGGTGGTCATCCCCAGCCGCAACGGCGGTCCGGTCGTCGTGGAGACCGACGAGCATCCTCGGCCGGACACCACGCGCGATGGACTGGCGACACTCAAGCCCTCGTTTCGCAAAGACGGCACCGTCACGGCCGGCAACTCGTCGGGGATCAACGACGGGGCCGCGGCCGTGCTGCTGATGGAAGCCGGACGGGCCAGGCTCCTGGCTCTCGTGCCGAAGGCGCGCATCGTGGCCTCTGCGGTGGCGGGCGTTGATCCCGCGCTCATGGGTCTGGGACCGATCCCGGCGACCCGCAAGGTGCTCGAGCGGACGGGGCTGTCGATTGACGACATTGATGTGATCGAGTTGAACGAAGCCTTCGCCGCCCAGGTCATCGCCTGCGTGCGCGAGCTTGGGATTCCCATGGAGAAACTGAACCCCAACGGCGGCGCGGTCGCGCTCGGTCATCCCATTGGCTGCAGCGGCGCGCGTATCCTCACCTCGCTGGTCTACGAGCTTGCCAGGCGGCGCGGGCGTTACGGCCTGGCCACGATGTGCATCGGGGTAGGGCAGGGGATCGCCACGATCATCGAACGCGTCGATGGGGCGGCCGCGTAGTCACCACAACCTCGCCGGGAGGACACACATGGAGTTGCGCGACCGGAACGGCAAACCGATCACGAAGGGGACAAAAGTGCGCAGCGACGGAAAGGAAGGGGTGGTCCGCCACGTGGAGCCCGAGTACGGCGTGCTCACCGTGGTGATCGAGGAGCGCGCCGGCAGCAAGGTCGAGCGCATGGTCCGTGCGTCCACCGTCGAGGTCGTTTGACATCGACCCAAGGCGTTCGCGCCCTGCTGTTTGACCTGGGTGGGATCGTTATCGAGATAGACTTCAATAGAGTCTTTGCGGTTTGGGCGGCACTCTCTGGCGAGCGGATCGAGACAGTCAAATCACGATTCTCGTTCGACACTTTTTTCGAGCGTCACGAACGTGGCGAGATCACTGCCCGCGACTACTTTGCGTCTCTCCGATCGTCACTGAGCTACGAATTCGAATCAGACGCATCAGCGGATATTTGACAAGGAGTACGCGGAAGAATTGCGGTCATTCCGTAAGGTGTTTGTGTCGTGCGAAATGGGAATGAGAAAGCCGGAACCGGAGGCCTTTGCGGGGATCGCGGCCGAGATCGGTGTGCCTCTGGATGAGATCCTGTTCTTCGACGACACCCGTGAGAACGTCGGGGGTGCTCGAGCCGTCGGGATGCGGGCCGTGCATGTGCGATCCGTTGAGGATCGAGCGCGCCCTCGCAGAATTCCTGCGGTGATACGTTGGGGAGGCCAGACTATCGGCGAATTGCGTGAGTCTCAAAGTGTGCGCGTAGGACAGCCCGCAGGCGGTCCGTGCTGGTCGCGGGATCGAGAATCTCGTCGCGGGGGAGGACGAGGGGTTTCTGAAGGATGTACGCCCCGTCGAGCGCGATAGTCACTTCGCGGACGCGCTCTGTCACCTCCACGCGAGCGCCGGGGCTCAGCTGGGCCGCGATCTCCTCCACGAGCCGACGGAACTGCTCGAGCCCGACGTAGGTGTGCAGGACCTCCAGCGCCCGCTCGCGTGCCTCCTCGGCGTCCCGGCCCCGGATCGGGGCCTTCAGATAGGGCCTGCGGCCGAGCCCGCGCCGGCCTTCCCAGACCCTGATCAGATAGCGGCCCGGCGGCACCGGGCCCTCGACGAGCAGCACAAATCGCCGGCCCAGCACATCGACCGATTCTTCCCATCGGCGAAACCGCGCGTCTGCCACTTCGACCATGTACTTCGCCAGCGAGCCTGCGCATCATCCCACACGCGTAGGCAGGCCCACGTGGGCAGGGGAGAGGGCCGTTGACACACTTGCACCGGTCGCCTGGCGCGCTCCCCCATTCTCGTGTACTTAACATAAGAGACCTTATGCGAAGTAGGCTAGTCGCGGGCGGTTTTCCGGCTGACCCGAACACATGTTTGCATTGCGGCCCACGGCGTGCTATCATCACAGCCATTGAAACAGTCCGGAGGAACCGCGATGGCCTCCCGCCTGACCCGCCGACAGAGTGACATCCTGACGTTCATCCGCCGCTATACCGAATCCCACGGCTACCCGCCGTCGGTGCGTGAGATCGGGCAGGCCATGGGTGTGACGAGCAGCTCGACGGTGCACAGCCATCTGGCGGCATTGGAACGCAAGGGCTACCTGCGGCGCGATCCCAGCAAGCCTCGCGCGCTGGAGATCCTGCGCGACAACGGCGGGCCTACGGCCCGTGTGGTCACCTTACCGATCGTGGGCCGCGTGGCTGCGGGGGCGCCGCTGCTGGCGGAGCAAAATGTCGATGAGTATATGCCCGTCCCTGCCGAGATGCTCAACGGCGCCGAAGGGTTCGTGTTGAAAGTCAGGGGCGACAGCATGATCGGCGCGGGCATCCTGGACGGGGATCTGCTCGTCGTGCGTCGTCAAGCCACGGCCACCAACGGCGACATCATCGTCGCGCGACTCGATGACGAAGCCACGGTCAAGCAGTACTTCCGCGAGAAGGATCGGATCCGCCTGCAGCCCGCAAACGAGGCGCTGGAACCGGTCTACGCGCGCGACGTCGTCGTCGAAGGCAAGGCGATCGCGGTGATCAGGCGACTGAACTAAAAACCAGGAAGGCTTCCATTCCTTCAGGCCGAGGCCCGTGTGCCGGTCCGCTTCATGGCTTTGAGCTCGACCGCCAGCGGTCCCGGGACCTCCACATCGAGCGACACACCATCGGCACCGTAGTCGGCGGAGAGCACGCGGCCTTCGGCATGCACGCGCGCGATGAGCTTCGCGTCTCGATACGGGATGCGCGCGCGCACACGAATCCACGGCTCGGGCAGCCGCCGGGCGATGGTCCGCAGCAGCGGGCCGAGCCCGACACGACGTTCGGCGGAAATGACGACGGCATCGGGGTGATCATCGATCAGGCGCCGGATCTGCTCGGCGCCCAGGAGATCCGCCTTGTTGAAGACCACCACGACGGGGTGGTTTCCGGCGCCGATGTCCTTCAAGACGCCGCGCACCACGTTGGTCTGAGCCCGCCAGCCGGGATGGCTGGCGTCGACGACATGCACCAACAGGTCCGCCGCGGTGACCTCTTCGAGCGTGCCTCGAAACGCGGCCACGAGTTGGGTCGGCAGGCGCTGGATAAATCCGACCGTGTCCGCAAGCACGACCGAGCGGTGGTTGGGGAGGACGATGCGCCGCACCATCGGATCGAGTGTCGCAAAGAGACGGTCTTCGACGAACGCATCCGCGCCGGTCAGGGCGTTGAGCAGGGTCGACTTCCCCGCGTTGGTGTAGCCCACGAGGGCGACCTGGGGCACGCCCGCGAGCTCACGCGGCCCGCGCTGCCTCGTCCGGCGGCGTGCGATGGCGTCGATCTCTTTTTGCAGAGTAGTGATGCGCACCCGAATACGCCGCCGATCGACCTCCAGCTTGGTCTCGCCCGGCCCCCGGGTGCCGATCCCGCCGCCCAGCCGTGACAGCCAGACGCCCCGACCGGCCAGACGCGGGAGGAGATAACTCATCTGCGCCAGTTCGACCTGCAGCCGGCCTTCGCGGCTGCGGGCGCGTCGGGCAAAGATGTCGAGCACGAGCGCGGTGCGATCCAGCACCTTGACTCCAAGCTCGCGCTCCAACGTCCGCTGTTGAGCCGGTGTCAGTTCCTGATCGATGATCACCAGATCCGCTGCCTGAGCCTCTGTGGCCCGCAGGACCTCGGTGAGCTTCCCGCGGCCGAGATAGGTCGCGGGGTCGGGGCGGGCGCGTCGCTGGACGACTTTCCCCACCGGCCGCGCACCGGCGGTCTCGGCGAGACGGGCGAGTTCGGCCAGCGCCTCGTCCACTTCGCCGGTCCGGTCGAGTGCGATCAGGACCGCGCGCTCCGGCTGGCCGTCGGCGTCGGCGATTCGTCTACCTTTGCGGGCGGCATCGGCCAGACGCGTCCAGGGCTCCAGCTCGAGCTGCGCGAGCGCGGCAAGCGGGTAGGGACCCTCAACCGAGCCAGGCGGCTCACCGTCATCGCCGCGCGTGCTCCCCGACGCGTGCCCGAGCAGCCACACATCTACGGGCCGGCCCCGCTGCGTTCCGACCGTCACCACCAGATCCAGCCCAAGATGCGTCAATGCGCGCCGGTCTGCGTCATCGGCGCGGCCGTCGGGATGCGGATGCGCCTCGACGTACCGCAGGCCCCGTCCGCGCGTCCCCGACGCGTGCGTGAACTCGTGCGCGAGCTCCTGCCACCGGCGGCTGAGGAGCACGTGCGCGGTGACGCCATGGCGATCGATGAGGACGCCGACCTCGCGCCGCAGCGCCTGCGCAAGATGCGTCAGGATCTCAACGAGGTCGACGCTGGCGATGCGGTTCGGCGGGACACGGCGGCGCAGAAGCGCCTCGAGCATCTGCCGGTGTGTGGGCTCGATGCTCCGAACGAGACCCCAGACGGTGCCGATAGGGCCCTCCCCTTCCCTTCCCTACCCGTACGCGCGGCGAATACGCGCCAGGGCTTCGTCGAGGCGGTCGTCCGGTATCGTCAGCGACAGACGCACATACCCTTCGCCGCAGGATCCGTAGCCGACGCCTGGGGTGATGACAACGCCGGTGCGCTCCAGCACCTCGGCCGCGAAGGCCACGGAAGAGCCACCATTGGGTGTGGGCATCCAGATGTAGAGGGTGGCTTTCGGCGCCGGCGGCTGCCAGCCCACGCCGCGCAGGACCTCCACCAGCCGGTCGCGGCGCGAGCGGTATGTGGCCACCGTCGACGCGATCACACCCTGAGGCCCCAGGAGCGCGGCAATTCCCGCCTGCTGCACCGCCACGAAGACGCCCGAGTCGACGTTGGTCTTGACCGTGCCCAGGGCCTCGATCGCCTCGGGGTTGCCGACCGCAAAGCCGATGCGCCATCCGGTCATGTTGTACGATTTCGACAGCGAATGCAGCTCGATTGCCACATCGATCGCGCCGTCGACTTCAAGCACGCTCGGCGGGCGGTAGCCATCATAGGCGATCTCGGAATACGAGTTGTCGTGCACGAGCAGCAGACCGTACCGGCGCGCAAACGCCACCGCGCGGGCAAGAAACTCGAGGTCGGCGGTCGCACCGGTCGGGTTGTTGGGATAGTTCAGGAACAGCAGGCGCGCCCGACGTGCCAGATCTTTCGGGATCTGCTCGAAGTCCGGCAGAAACCGGCCCTCGGCGGTCAGCGGCATCGGGACCGGTTCGCCTTCGGCCATGATCGTGGCGGACCGGTACACGGGATACCCCGGGTCGGGGATGAGCGCCACCTCACCAGGGTTCAACGTCGCCCACGGCAGATGCGCGAGGCCCTCCTTGGACCCGATGAGCGCAAGGACCTGACGCTGGGGATCGAGCATCACGCCGAAGCGATTGGCGAACCAGGTGGCCGCGGCCTTTCGAAACTCGATTGTGCCGGGGTACGGTGGATACTGGTGTGTCCGCGGATCGCGCGCGCCCTTCTCCAGGGCCGCGATGATGTGCGCGGGGGTCGGCAGGTCTGGATCGCCGATCGCGAGGCTGATGACATCCACGCCTCTGGCCTGCAGGGCCTCCTTCTTGCGATCGAGATCGGCGAACAGGTACGCACCGATGCGGCGGAGGCGCTCCGACTGTGCGCTTCGAACACTTGATTGCTGCATCATGCCCTCCAGGGCTGCTCAAGGTCTGCTGAGCGCGGGTCCGCGTCCATCATAGCACGGGCGCGTTCGAGGAGCGTTTCTCGATCGAGATGCGTGACGTCGATCCAGCGCACGCGTGGATCCCGCCGGAACCAGGTGAGCTGCCGCTTCGCATACCGCCGGGTGTTGCGCTTGAGCAGCCGCAGGGCCTCTTCGAATGTGCAGGCGCCACCCAGCCACCCTCCAAGCTCTTTGTAGCCCAGCCCCTGCATCGCGGGGACATTATGCGGGATGCCGCGCGCCAGCAGGCCGCGAACCTCATCGATGAGGCCGTCGGCGATCTGGGCGTCGACCCGCGCATCGATCTCGCGGTAGAGGGCATCGCGGGCCATTGAGAGCCCGATCAGCGTCGCGGCGAGCGGCGTGCCCGTGCGCTGCAGCGTCGAGATCGGACGCGCCGCGATCGTGGTCACCTCCAACGCCCGGATGAGGCGGCGGACGTTCCGCGGGTGGATGCGGGAGGCCGCGACGGGATCAAGCGCGGCCAGCCGCGCGTGGAGATGGCCGGGCCCCCGCGCGCGCTCGTCGGCTTCGAGTTGGGCCCGCAGGGGAGGGTCGGGCGGCACGTGCGGAAGCGTCAGGTCGTCGACGATGCCGCGGATGTACAGACCGGTGCCACCCACGATCAGCGGCACCCGGCCGCGCGCCGCCACGCCCTCGATCGCCGCACGAGCCAGACGCTGGAAGTCGGCGAGCGTGAAGACCTGATCGGGATCCGCGACGTCGAGCAGATGGTGCGGCACGCGGGCCCGCTGAGCGCGGGTGGGCTTCGCCGTGCCGATATCCATGCCGCGATAGATGGTGCGGGAATCTGCACAGATGATCTCCGCCCCCACGGACGCGGCCAACTCCACGGCCAGGGCCGTCTTGCCGACCGCCGTCGGACCGCAGAGAACCGCGAGGCGCCCGGGCCCTACCCCCGCAGGAACCATCGTTCGAGCTGGCCGCGGGGGACTACGACGATCGTGGGGCGGCCGTGGAAGCAGGTGAATGGGTCCTCGGTGGCGGCCAGATCCGCGAGCAAGGCGGCGATCGCCTCGGAAGCCATCCGATCGCCCGCGCGGATGGCGGTGTGACACGCCGTGGCGATCGTGGCCCGCTCGAGCGGGTCCGGGGGGCCCACCCCCTCCCCGTTGCCTTCGAGCGCCGCAAGCGCACGATGCAGCAGCCCATCCGGATCCGTGGGGGCCGGCGCGGGCACGGCCCGCAGGAGCGCGGTGCGCGGCCCGAAGGGCTCGATATCAAATCCCAACTGTTCGAGCTGGTCGCGGTGTCCCGACAGCGTCGCAAGATGCGACGGCGGGAGCTCGACCGTAAGCGGGACGGCCAGCCCTTGACGCGTCACGCCACCACGGCGCCTGGCGGCAAGCAGGCGCTCATAGAGCACCCGCTCATGGGCCGCGTGCTGATCGATCACGTAGAGTCCATCCGGGCCCTCGGCCACCAGGTACATCCGTAGGACCTGGCCCAGGGGCCGCAGCGTCGGAAGGCGGCCGGCGGATTGCGCTGTGTAGGGTGCCGCGGTTTCTCGCGCCGCTGCGGCCGGGAGAGGATCATCGACCCCAAGCGGCATCAACGCCACTTCGCCGGGTGTGGCAAAACGTGACGCGAGGACCGCGCTGCCGGCCAACGCGGATAGTGTCGCAGATCGCACCAGCGGGCTCGCCAGCAGCGCCTGACGGACCGCATGAGCCACGGCGCCGAACAGTCGCGACTCGTCCTTGAAGCGAATCTCCAGCTTCCGCGGATGAACGTTGACGTCGATCGAGGCGGGATCGACATCGATAAAGAGCGCGAACACGGGGAAGCGTCCGACGGGCAGCAGCTGCGCGTAGCCCTGCTCGACCGCGCGCCGCAGGAGGCCACTGTGCACCGGCCGGTTGTTCACAAACAGGTGCTGGCCGGTCCGTCCCGGACGCGCGCGCTCCGGGCGGGAGAGCCGTCCACGCGCCGTTCCACCGGGAACGGCAGCATCAACCCCGATCAGTTCTTCCGGCGCTCCGACGCCCAGAATCCCCGCGGCCCTCTCGGGCGCCGTCGACCGTGGCCAGCGGACCGCCTCGCGGCCGTCAACGACCAGGCGAAACGCGACATCCGGGTGGGCCATCGCCGCCTTCTGCACAGCCTCGGCGATCAACGCCTGTTCGCGGGCCGGGGACTTGAGGAATTTCAGTCGCGCGGGGGTATTGTAGAAGAGCGTCGCAACCTCGACGGTGGTCCCCGGGGGCGCACCGTGCGCCCCGATCGTCTTGATGGTGCCGCCGTCCACGACGGCACGCGTGGCCGCGGCCGCAGAGGGCGCCCGCGTGGTCAGCGTCAGCCGCGCGACCGCGGCAATGCTCGGCAGGGCCTCGCCGCGGAAGCCGTAACTGCGCACGCGTTCCAGGTCCTCCAGCCGCTCGATTTTGCTCGTCGCAAACCGCTCGAAGGCCACCGCCACCTCACCGGCCTGAATCCCTTCACCGTCATCGAGCACGCGGATGAGCCGCAGGCCGGCGCCTTCGATCTCGACCGAGATCGTGCGCGCGCGGGCGTCCAGGCTGTTCTCCACGAGCTCTTTCACAACGGACGCGGGACGCTCCACGACCTCGCCCGAGGCGATTCGCTCAGCCACGGAACGTTCCAGCACACGGATGGGGCTCACTGCAGCCGCTGCTCCTGGCCGCGGCCGGGGCGGATACGCAAAGCGCGGGCGCGCTCCCGCAGATCGGCGAGCGTCTGAAGCGCTTCCAGTGGCGTCATCGATTCCACCGCCAGCGCAAGCAGGGCGTCCTCGATCGGTGACGTGAGTTCAAGCGCCAGCGGCAGCTGCTTCGCGCGGCGGGCACGCGCCGGCACCGGTGGCGCATCGGGTTCGCGCGGCCGCGCGGACGCCGCCTCGAGTTGTGCAAGGATGCGTCTGGCCTCGCCGATGATCTCGTCAGGCACGCCGGCCAGGCGCGCCACATGGATGCCGTAGGAGCGATCGGCCCGACCTTCTCTCGCGGTATGCAGGAAGACGATCCGGTCCCCCTCCTCCTCCACCTGCATCGCGATGTTGTGGACCCGCGGCAGAACCTCTGCCAGTTCGGTGAGCTCATGATAGTGGGTCGCAAACAGCGTTCTCGCTCCGATGGCATCGTGCAGGTAAGTGACCACGGCCCAGGCCAGACTCATGCCGTCATAGGTGCTCGTCCCGCGGCCCACCTCATCAAGAACAATCAGGCTGCGGGGCGTCGCGCCATGGATGATCCTGGCCACCTCCTGCATTTCGACGAGAAACGTGCTCCGGCCCGACGCCAGGTCGTCCAGCGCCCCGACGCGTGTGAAGATCCGGTCGCACACACCGATCTTCGCAGACGTCGCGGGCACGTAGGATCCGACCTGCGCCATGATCGCGATCAGCGCGGCCTGCCGCAGTAGTGTGCTCTTGCCGGCCATGTTGGGGCCGGTGACGATAACGATCGCCCGATCGGCGACATCGAGTGTTAGATCGTTTGGCACGAAGCGCTCGCCGTCCAGGAAGCGCTCGACGACGGGATGCCGCCCACCACGGATCTCCAGGACCGGATCTCCAACGACCTCCGGTCTGGTGTACCCGCCCCGCTCAGCGGCCTCGGCCAGGGCCACCAGGACATCGGCTTCCGCCACGGCCCGAGAGGTGGCCAGCAGCGAGTCCGCCAGAGCGGCGACGGCTTCCCTCAGAGCAACGAAGAGCCGGTGCTCCACTTCCGCCATCCGCTCTTCGGCTCCAAGGATGGCGGCCTCGCGTTCCTTCATCTCGGGTGTGATATAGCGTTCGGCTCCGGTGAGCGTCTGCTTGCGAACGTAGTCGTCGGGAATGAGGCGCCTGTTGGCGTTGGAGACCTCAATGTAGTACCCAAAGACCTTGTTGAACCCGACCCGCAGCGATTTGATGCCGGTGCGCGCGCGCTCCGCGGCTTCCAGGCCGGCGATCCAGGCCTTGCCGCCGGCCGCACCGGATCGAAGTCTGTCCAGTTCGGCATCGTAGCCGGGACGGATGAACCCGCCGTCGCGCGCCGAGAGCGGGTCATCGATGAGGGCGCGCGCGAGATGGTCGTGCAGCGCCGTGTGGGGATCCATCGCGCGGCCGAGGCCGTCAAAATGCGCGCCGGGGAGACGCTGCAACGTGGCGGTGATCTCTGGCAAACGCTGGAGTCCCGCGCGTAGCGCCCCCAGATCACGCGGCGTGGCCGACCCGTGGCCCACCCGGCTGACCAGACGGGCCAGATCCGGAAGCGCCCGGAGGCCGTCGCGCACCGCGGCCCGGTGGGCTGGGTGATCCAGCGCGGTGC
>JBOGSE010000337.1:0-2979 GCA_050694895.1 bacterium
ACTGCAGGTCGATCGCGTCGATGAGCTTGTCGGCCTCAGCCAGCAGCCTGCGCTTTGCGTCGGGGATCACGATGTCGGAGATCGCGATGCCCGATCCGCTGCGGGTCGCGTACTTGAAGCCCAGGTCCTTCAGCGAGTCAAGAAGCTGGACGGTCTTTGTCGAGCCCAGACGATTGTAGGCTTCTGAAACAATTTGAGAAAGAACTTTGCGGTCGCACACATCGTTGATAAACCGCAGCTCCTCGGGGATGGCCTCGTTGAAGATGACGCGTCCCACCGTGGTCACGATCGGCTCGGGGTCGAGATAGCGCACCCGGATGCGCGAGTGCAGGCCCACCGCCCCGCCTTCCAGAGCGAGGATGACCTCGTTGGGCGAGGAGAACGCCTTCAGGTTCTTCTCGGGCTTGTCCTTGTCGTCGGGGTGCTCCTGCGTCAGGTAATAGCAGCCAAAGACGATGTCGCGCGTCGGGCTGGTG
This sequence comes from bacterium, assembly GCA_050694895.1. Taxonomy (GTDB): domain Bacteria; phylum Sysuimicrobiota; class Sysuimicrobiia; order Sysuimicrobiales; family Humicultoraceae; genus JBQTJP01. The sequence goes on from JBOGSE010000337.1 coordinate 477, forward strand.
ATCGCCTTTCCGTAGGCCGGCGAGAGGATATTGTAGGCCGAGAGCATGAGCAGACGCGCCTCGGCCTGGGCCGCCGCCGACAGCGGCACGTGGACGGCCATCTGATCGCCGTCGAAGTCCGCGTTGTAGGCGGTGCACACGAGCGGGTGGACCTGAATGGCCTTGCCTTCGATCAGCACGGGCTCGAACGCCTGGATGCCCAGCCGGTGCAGGGTGGGCGCCCGGTTGAGCAGCACGGGGTGCTCGCGCACGACTTCTTCGAGCACGTCCCACACCTCCGGTCGCGCTCGCTCCACCATCCGCTTCGCGCTCTTGATATTCTGCGACAGGTTGCGGTCGACGAGCTTCTTCATCACGAACGGCTTGAAGAGCTCGAGGGCCATCTCCTTGGGCAGACCGCACTGATAGAGCCGCAGGCGCGGGCCGACGACGATGACCGACCGGCCCGAGTAGTCCACGCGCTTGCCCAGCAGGTTCTGCCGGAACCGGCCCTGCTTGCCCTTGAGCATGTCGGAGAGCGATTTCAACGGCCGGTTGTTGGGCCCGGTGACCGGCCTGCCCCGCCGGCCGTTGTCGATCAGCGCGTCGACGGCTTCCTGAAGCATGCGCTTCTCGTTGCGCACGATGATCTCCGGCGCCCCCAGATCCAGCAACCGCTTGAGACGGTTGTTGCGGTTGATCACCCGCCGGTAGAGGTCGTTGAGGTCGCTGGTCGCAAACCGGCCGCCGTCGAGCTGCACCATCGGGCGCAGATCGGGCGGAATGACCGGCACCACCCCAAGGATCATCCAGTCGGGTGAGTTCCCGCTCTTGCGGAACGCCTCGACGACCTCGAGCCGCTTGAGCGTCTTAATCCGCTTCTGCCCCGAGGCGCGGGGGAGGTCGGTGCGGAGCTGCCGGCCCAGTTTGTCGAGGTCGATCTCGTCCAGGAGCTCCTTGATGGACTCGGCGCCCATGCCGGCCCGGAACCCTGTGCCGTACTTCTCCCGCATCTCGCGGTACTCGGCCTCCGAGAGCAGCTGGCGCTTCGTTAGCGGGGTCATCCCCGGGTCCACGACCACGTAGGCGGCAAAATAGACCACGCGCTCCAGAGATCGGGGCGACATGTCGAGCAGCAGGCCGATGCGGCTGGGTACGCCCTTGAGGTACCAGATGTGACACACCGGCGCGGCGAGCTCGATATGCCCCATGCGCTCGCGCCGGACCTTCGCGCGCGTCACTTCAACGCCGCACCGATCGCAGACAATGCCCTTGAACCGGATGCGCTTGTACTTGCCACAGTGGCATTCCCAGTCTTTGGTGGGACCGAAGATGCGCTCGCAGAAGAGGCCGTCGCGCTCCGGCTTCAGCGTCCGGTAGTTGATCGTCTCCGGTTTCTTGACCTCGCCGTGCGACCAACTCCGAATCACCTCAGGCGAGGCGAGCCCGATCTTGACCGCGTCGAAGTTATTGACGTCCTGCATCGGCTAGTAATCCTCCACCAGGGCTTCTTCGCCTTCCAGGTTGATCCCGAGCGCCCGCGCGGTTTCCGCGATGTCCTCTTCGATCTCCTTGAGCTCGATCTCTTTCTTGTCTTCGCTGAGCACCTTGACGTCCAGGCACAGCGCCTGCAGCTCCTTCAGGAGCACCTTGAACGACTCGGGCACACCGGGCTCCTGAATGTTCTCGCCCTTGACGATCGCCTCGTACGTCTTCACCCGCCCGACGACGTCGTCGGACTTGACCGTCAGCAACTCCTGCAGCGTGGACGCCGCGCCGTAGGCCTCAAGCGCCCACACCTCCATCTCGCCAAACCGCTGGCCGCCGAACTGGGCCTTGCCGCCCAGGGGCTGCTGGGTGATAAGGCTGTAGGGACCCGTGCTGCGGGCGTGGATCTTGTCCTCCACCAGGTGAAGGAGCTTCATCATATAGATCGATCCCACCGTGACCGGCAGGTCGAACCGCTCCCCGGTCCGCCCGTCACGCAGCACTATCTTGCCCCCGACCGGTAGGCCTGCCAGCTCGAGCATGCTCCGGATCTCGCCCTCACGCGGTCCGTCGAAAACCGGCGATTCGGCCCAGAGCCCCAGCTTGTCCGTCGCCCAGCCCAGGTGGGTCTCCAGCACCTGCCCCACGTTCATCCGCGACGGCACTCCCAGGGGATTGAGCACGATGTCGATCGGGGTGCCGTCGGGGAGATGGGGCATGTCCGCGTCGGCGTGGATGACCGAGACGACCCCCTTGTTGCCGTGCCGGCCGGCCATCTTGTCGCCGACGGCGATCTTGCGCTTCTGCGCGACATACACCCGCACCAGGGCGTTCACGCCCGGAGGGAGCTCGTCCCCTTCCTCACGGTCGCCCTTCTCGCGGGTGAACATCTTGACGGACACGACCTTGCCGCGCTCGCCGTGCGGGACCTTGAGGGACGTATCGCGGACCTCGCGCGCCTTCTCGCCGAAGATCGCTCGGAGCAGCCGCTCTTCCGCGGTCAGCTCGGTCTCGCCCTTGGGCGTGACCTTCCCGA
>JBOGSE010000338.1:0-1779 GCA_050694895.1 bacterium
CCGCCATGGCCCACTACCTCAGCGACGAGGAGCTCTCGCGAACGGCGCCGGCCGAGGTCGCATCGTTCGCCTCCCCCGTCCCCACCCAGATCGTGTCCAACGGCGAGTTCAATCCCTTGCCGCAGACGCGAGACCAGCAGCGCGTGGAAGCGCGCATCAAGGAGCTCGCCGACGGTCTCGGCCCGCGGCACGGCATGAACCGGCGCCAGTTCCTGGCCTCGAGCGCCGGGATGGCCGCCGCGTTCCTCGCGATGAACGAGGTCTTCGGCCCGCTCTTCGACGTGAGCCCGGCCGAGGCCCAGACCCCCGGGGTCGCCAACCAGCGGGCGGGCGCGCTGGCCAAGCAGCTCATCATCGACTGCCAGACCCACTTCGTGCGCGACGACTTCAACCAGGCGGGCCTGCTCGACCTGGCCAAGTACGCCAAGCAGAACTGGAACCCCGCGCTGTGGGGCGAGAACACGCTCGCCCGCTACAAGTTCGAGAACTACATCAAGGAGATCTTCGTCGACAGCGACACGAAGGTGGCGCTCCTGTCCGGCGCGCCCTTCGACGACCAGACGTGGGACCTCCTGAGCAACGACCAGATCGCGATGGCACGCACGTCCATCAACAAGATCAGCGGATCGCGCCGCCTGCTCGGGCACTCCGTCTTCACCCCCAAGCGCGCGGGCTGGCTGGACGAGGTGGACCGCTGCATCAAGACGATCAAGCCCGATTCCTGGAAGGGCTACACGATCGGCGACCCGCTCTTCCCCTCCAAGCAGCAGTCCTACTGGCGGCTCGACGACGACAAGCTGATGTACCCGTTCTACGAGAAGATCGGCAAGGCCGGCATCAACACCATCTGCATCCACAAGGGGCTGCTCCCCGCCGACTACGAGAAGTCGTGGCCGGGCGTGTGGGAGTACAACACGGTGTGGGACGTGGGCAAGGCGGCCAAGGACTGGCCGAAGATCAACTTCGTGATCTACCACGCCGCGCTGCGGCCCTTCCTGGAGAAGCCCGACGAGCCGCTGGCCGAGTTCGAGAAGTCCGGGCGCATCCAGTGGGCCACCGACCTCGCCGAGATCCCGGCCAAGTTCGGCGTCAAGAACGTCTACGGCGAGCTGGGCACCGCCTTCGCCAACTCCGCGGTCGCCAATCCCAAGTTCGCCGCCGCGTTCGTCGGCACGCTGGTCCGCGGGCTCGGGGCCGATCGCGTGCTCTGGGGCACCGATTCGCTGTGGTACGGCTCGCCCCAGTGGCAGATCGAGGCGATGCGGCGCCTCGAGATCCCGGCCGAGATGCAGAAGAAGCACAGCTTCGCGCCCCTCGGCGCGGCGGATGGCCCGGTCAAGACCCAGATCTTCTCTCGCAACGCCGCGCGGCTCTACCGGCTCGACATGAGAGCCGCGCAGGACGCGATCACCGGCGACAAGGTGGCCGCGATCAAGGCGGAGTACGTGGCCCAGGGCGGCATGCGCAGCAACGCCCGCTACGGCTACGTGCATCATGTGAACGCGTAGCTCCGCGTCGACCCCATTGGCCCACCTGATTCCCGGGTGGGTTGGCTGGTCCAGGCAGGCCGGATCGGAATCCCGATCCGGCCTGTTTGGCATCAAAAGGGTCACCACCGTAAGCTGGTGGGGTTGCTCATCCACAGGAGGTGCCAGTGAAGGCATCGCGGGGCACGCTGCACTACGCCTGGATCGTCCTGGGCGCGCTCGTCGTGGTCATGCTGCTCGCCTCCGGCCTGCGCGCCATCTTCGGCGTGTACATCAAGCCGATGGAGAACAC
>JBOGSE010000339.1:0-1372 GCA_050694895.1 bacterium
ATTGCCGGCGCCGCGTCATCGAGAAGCGGGCGGCCTCCGAAGGCCTGGCGCTCTCTATCCCCTCGCTATCGCACGCGACCATCGTCTACAAGGGCCTGCTCGTCTCACCGCAGCTGCCGCGCTTCTATCCGGATCTCCTGGATCCGGCGTACGAAACGGCGATCGCGGTCTTTCATCAGCGCTACAGCACGAATACCTCTCCGTCGTGGCCGCTCGCGCAGCCGTTCCGGCTGCTGGCGCACAACGGCGAAATCAATACGCTCCAGGGGAACGTGACGTGGATGGCCGCGCGGGAGGCGGGACTGCGATCTCCGCTCTGGCCCGAGGGAGTCGGCGATCTGCTCCCCATCATCCAGCCCGGCGGGAGTGACAGCGCCATGCTGGACAATGTGCTCGAGTTGCTGACCCGCAGCGGCCGCGACCTCCTGCATGCGATCATCATGCTCGTCCCGAGCGCCTGGGAAGGGATTCCGGACCTGCCGGACGCCGTGCGGGCGTTCTTCGAATATCACGGCTGCCTGCTAGAGCCGTGGGACGGGCCCGCCGCGCTCGCGTTCTCGGACGGCCGATTCGCCGCCGCAGCGCTCGACCGCAACGGCCTGCGGCCGGCGCGATATGTGATCACACGCGATGGCCTGGTGGCTGTAGCGTCGGAGGCCGGTGTGATTGACGTGGCGCCGGAGCGAATCGTCGAGCGGGGCCGGCTTGGCCCCGGGCAGATCCTCGCGGTCGACACGTATAAGGGCGTGGTCCTGCACGATGAAGAGGTCAAGGGGCTGTGCGGGGCGCGTCATCCCTACGGGGACTGGATCGAACGACACATGGTGCGCCTGAGCGACGTCCATGCGCCCGCCGAGTTCGTCGTGCCGGCAAATTTAGTCACGCAGCAGCGCGTGTTCGGATTCGCCTCCGAGGATATCGAGCGCGTCTTGCGCGCGATGGTCGAGGAGCGCAAGGACCCGGTCTTCTCGATGGGCGATGACACGCCGCTGGCGGCCCTGACGCGGCAGCCGCGGATGCTGGCGCACTACTTCCGGCAGCGGTTCGCGCAGGTGACCAATCCGCCGATCGATCCCCTGCGCGAGCGCCTGGTGATGTCGCTGGCGGGATACCTCGGCCCGCAGCAGAGCCTGTTGGAGGAAGATCCGGCGCACGCGCGTCTGGTGCACCTGCCGTCGCCCGTGCTCACGGCCGAGATGATGGGTGCGATTCGCACCCGTGCTCCAGTCGCAACCGCGACTCTGCCGGCGCTCTTTCCCGCCGATGGAGGACCCGAGGCCATGCGCCGCGCGCTGGATGCCTTGATCGACGAGGCGTGCGCGGCCATCGCATCCGGAGTGGGCATCATCATCCTCACCGATCAGGGCGTGAC
>JBOGSE010000340.1:0-2170 GCA_050694895.1 bacterium
TGAGCATCGCGAGGCGTGTGGCGGCGACGGCTTCCTCCCGCTGCCGCGCGGCCTGCTTGCGGTAGTTTTCCAGATCCGCGGCCGTACGGAGGAACTGTTGCCAGTTACGCTCCGCTTCTTCCCTCAGGCGCGCGACTTCCGCGCGAAGCTCCTCGACCGTCTCGACCGGGACATCCGTGCGTGTCTCCGGTTCCTCGGACGGCCCACCGAGTTCGCCGTTTTTGGTGCGCTCGCGGTCCATTGCCGGTCGCCTACTGACTCGGCTTGTACTCTGCGTCAATCACGTCGTCGCCGGGCTTTGACCCCTGGGAACCCTGCCCGGGACCCGGGGTTCCAGCCGCAGCCCCGGCTGGGGCGCCCGCGGTCGCCTTGTACATCTGCTCACTCAGCTTGTACGACGCCTGCTGGACGGCCTCGGTCGCGCGCGAGATGCGACCCGAATCGTCGCCCTTGAGGGCCTCTCGCAGCTCGCTGAGCGCATCTTCCACCTTCTTGCGCTCATCGGCCGCGATCTTGTCGCCGTGATCCTTCAACAGCTTCTCGACCTGATAGGCGAGCGAGTCGCCGCGGTTGCGGGCTTCGGCGGCCTCACGCTTGGCCTTATCCTCTGTAGCGAACTTCTCCGCGTCCAAAACCATTTTGTCAACTGCTTCCTTGGAGAGGGTGGAGGTGCCGGTGATCTTAATCGACTGCTCGCGGTTCGTCGCCGTATCCTTTGCCGTGACGTTCAGGATGCCGTTGGCATCGATGTCGAACGTCACCTCGATCTGCGGCACGCCGCGCGGTGCGGGCGGAATCCCATCGAGGGTGAACGTGCCCAGCGTGCGGTTGTCGCGCGCCATCTGCCGCTCGCCCTGGAGCACGTGGATCTCCACCTGGGTCTGCCCATCGGCTGCGGTCGTGTAGCGCTCCGTCTTCCGCGTCGGAATGGTGGTGTTGCGCGTCACCATCGGGGTCAGGACGCTGCCCAGGGTTTCGACGCCCAGCGTCAGCGGCGTGACATCGAGCAGCACGACCTCGCGCACGTCCCCGGCGAGCACGCCCGCCTGGATGGCGGCGCCGACCGCGACCACTTCGTCCGGATGCACCTCGCGGTTTGGCTCCTTGCCGGTGAGGCGCCTGACGAGCTCCTGGATCATCGGCATGCGGGTCGCCCCACCGACCAGGATGATCTCGTTGAGGTCCTTTTCGGTGAGCTTGGCGTCGGCGAGCGCCTGGCGGAACGGGCCGATGCAGCGCTCGACCAGATCGGCGGTCAGCTCCTCAAACTTGGCCCGTGTGAGCACATAGTCGAGGTGCTTGGGCCCGGTGGCATCCGCGGTGATGAAGGGCAGATTGATGGTCGTCTGTACGACAGTGGAGAGTTCGACCTTGGCCCGCTCGGCGGCCTCACGCAGACGCTGGAGCGCCTGACGGTCCTGCCTCAAGTCGATGCCCTGCTGCTTCTTGAACTCATCGGCGAGCCAGTTCACGATCCGCTCGTCCCAATCATCGCCACCCAGGTGCGTGTCGCCGTTGGTGGCCTTCACCTGGAAGACGCCCTCGCCGATCTCAAGGATTGAGACATCGAAGGTGCCGCCGCCCAGGTCCCAGACCAGCACGGTCTCGGCGCCCTTCTTGTCCATGCCGTAGGCCAGGCAGGAGGCGGTGGGCTCGTTGATGATCCGCAGTACCTTCAGGCCCGCGATCTCGCCCGCGTTCTTCGTCGCGGTGCGCTGGGCATCGTTGAAGTACGCCGGGACGGTGATCACCGCCTCGGTGAACTTCTCGCCGAGGTACGCCTCCGCGTCGGTCTTGAGTTTCTGTAAAATCATCGAGGAGATTTCTTCGGGCGTGAATGTCTTGGCGGCCGCGGGGATGCGCACGACGGCCATGCCATTTGGGCCTTCCTCGACCTTGTAAGAGACGATCTTGCGCTCGGACTCCACCTCGGCGTAGCGGCGTCCGATGAAGCGCTTGATCGAATACACGGTATTTTCCGGGTTGAGGATTGCCTGACGCTTGGCCATCTGCCCGACCAGGCGCTCGCCGGTCTTCGTAAAGCCCACGACCGATGGCGTCAGCCGGCTGCCCTCGGTGTTAGCAATCACCTGCGGCTCGCCGCCGATGACGACGGCGATCACCGAGTTTGTCGTGCCGAGATCGATCCCTACGACCTTGCCCATGTCTA
>JBOGSE010000341.1:0-10611 GCA_050694895.1 bacterium
GTAGATCCGAAGATTGTTCTCAATCATCGGGGCGGCCGCCCGCCCGTGCCCCATGCCAAGCGCGCGGGGCTCGCCGGCCAGACGCAGCACCGGCAGGCTACGCGCCAATGGGTCCGCTCGTCGTGTCGTCGGCTTCGGTCGCTGCTCTGATGCGCACATCGGTGCGCACCGAGACTCCTGCGGGATGCCGCACAGCCCTACACCTCCGAACAGATCGGGCGGACGTGGCGAACTCGTCTCAGTATACCTTGACGGATATCGCGCCGCCGTGCTATTTTCTCGGACGGACGAGGCTCCTTTAAGGGCCGCCCGGTGAGGCGGACAAGGAGGTCGATATGGGATACAGCGCGACACCAGGTCCCGCCGATGAGGCGGGTTTTTCGTTGCCCGGCCGGTGGGATCACATCCTGGAGCAGACCGCCAGAGGGTTCGGGGGCTGGGTCAACGCCCATACGCACCTGGACCGCGCCAACACTTTCGCCCCTGAATACCTGCAGCACGCCAACATCGACCCGATCGGCGCGGCCGGGCTCTCACTGCCCGTGAAGCAGATTCTTGTCGGCGAGCTACACAAGGGCCTCGCCTATCGCCCCGACAATCTCTACGCACGGATGCGGGCCGAGCTCGACCGGATGGCGACCATGGGCGTCCGCGAGGTCATCTCGTTTGTCGACGCGACGCCGGACATCGGTCTCACTGCCATCGAGCAGGCCGCGCGCCTGCGTGAGGAGTTTCGAGACCGTCTGACCCTCAAGATCGCGGTCTCGCCGATCTTCGGGTTCAAGAACCCAAAGGTCAACCCCGACAGATGGGAGATCTATCGTGAAGCGGCCAAGATCGCCGACGTCCTTGGCGGTCTCCCCGTCAAGGACCGCGCGGAGGGACGCGTGGGCTTCGATGGGCACGTTCGAAGAATCCTCGAATTGGGAGCGGACCTGCACAAACCGGTCCATTTTCAAGTGGACCAGGACAACGATCCGCGCGAGGAAGAGACCGAGCAACTCGTGCAGGCCGTGCGGTGGCTCGGTGCGCCCACCGTGCCCGGTGACGACGGCCCCACCGTCTGGGCGGTACATGCGATCTCGCCATCATGCTACGATGAGACGCGTTTCCACCGGCTCGTCGACAACCTCCGCACCTACAACGTCGGCGTCATTTGCTGCCCCACGGCCGCATTGTCGATGTTCCAGCTGCGTCCGATGCTGACCCCGGTGCACAACTCGATCGCCCGTATCCTCGACATGATGGTCGCCGGCGTGCCCGTCCGCATCGGCACGGACAACATCTGCGACATCTTTATCCCCAACGGGGATGGCAGCGTCCACAGCGAGGTCTGGGTCGCGGCGACGGCGGTGCGCTTCTACCACACGATGATCTGGGCGAAGCTCGCGGCGGCGGTGCCGCTGAACGAGGGCGACAGGGAGTGGATCCGCCAGGCGCTCCAGCGCGCGCGCGACACGTGGGCGACCGTTCAGGCAGACCTGGCGCATGTGGCAAACGGCGGGGGTCCTCCCGCCCTCCCCGATCGCGATCATCTGGCCATTCGCTAGCGCGCACCCCGGGCGACGCTGCGCGCACGTCTGCGTCCGGCAGGAAGGGATTGCGCCGGCGGCCAATTCTGCGGAGGCGCGGCTTTCCGCGCCGCCGGTGGAAGATGGTGCCAAAGCGAATCGGACAGCGACCACGACTCGACTACGGGCGGGCGATCGAGACACTGCGAGTGTCCAAAGGCCTGGGGCGTGAGGAAGCCGCCAGGCTCGCGCGCATCTCTCCATCCTACCTTCGCGAGATCGAGCTTGGACTGAAGCGTCCTTCTACGGATGTCGTCGCCCGCGTGGCCCGGGGCCTCGGCATGAGAGGCAGCGCATTCCTCCAGTATGTGGAAGAGGTATCGGTACCGTCGTTAGACGATGAGAAGATCGCGCCGGCGGAGCAGCTCACGCTCAGGCGTGCCACGCGCAAGCGCACGAAAGACTTGCCGCTCTTTTCGGTGGATCAAGATGGGGAGCGGCGCGAGGGCACTCGCAAAGACGTGCGTGACCGTGAAGCGGAATCGGATCTGACGTTGAGCGAGCTCCAGGTGATTGCGCGGCGTCTGGGAGCCGACGACAGGCTCGCTCTGCTCCAGCTCGCCCGGCACCTGCTGCGGCGGTAGCAGAGCGGCGAGGAACGTGCTCAGTGCGGTCTCGCGAACACTCCCTTAACCGGCAGAGCCACCGCTGCCGCCGCCCCCACCGCCTCCACCGCCTCCACCGCCAGAGAACCCGCCTCCACCACCGCCTCCTGAAGTGGCCGACGACGTGGCCGAGGCAAACGCGGTCGTAAACGCCGAGAACGAGCCCAACGGATCACCACCGGCGCCGCGTCCTCCTCCATGAGACGAGGAGATCCACGGCTGCAGACCCGGCGAGCTCGAGAGTTCCTCCGCGGGGTAGATCTTGCGGAGCTGCTCGACGACACGATGGGCCACGCCGAGAGGCACCGCGTAGACCAGGTAGTGTTCCCATACGACCAGCGACGGGAGTTCGGCACGCGGCATTTCGGAAAAGTCGAGCAGGAACCGCCGGAATCCCTGCCATCGCCGCAGGTCGTCGGCGCCGCGCTGCGATCTGCGCGCCACGGCGCCGCTGCCGCCGGCGAGGACGAGGCCGGATGCGGCACCGAGAAGCCCAGCACCCTTGATGAGGGTACCGACGGACGTCCACAGGGCGATGACGAGCCAGCCCAGGCCGAACGCCGCGATAATGCCCAGGGCCCCCGCCATCCAGCGCCACCGCATGCTGGTCGTGTCAAAGAAGCCGTGGACCTTGGCCGCCTTCGCCACCAGGGACCGCCAGATGGCGAATCGCGCGCGCATCCGACGTTGGGCATCATCCGGCAGACCGGTGCGCCCCGAGACGGTCAGGCGGTCTCCCGGGGCGTCGTCCGATCCAAAGAGTATGTGCAGGGCTTCTTCTTCAAACCCACGCAGGCCGTCCGTCTTCTTTGTACGTGCCAGGATGTACTGATCGTCGCGGGTTGAGTCCGTGTCGGATCCTGTCACCTCCACGGTGAGATAGCCTCGACGGATGAGATCCAGCACCGTTGCCGTGAAGTCCGCCGGCTGGATGGATTCGAACCTCCAGAGCACACCAAGCTCGGCCGGACCGTAGCTCGCCGGAAGCTCTCGGTAATAGCCTTCCGGCGGCGCCGGCACCGGCTCCCGCCCGAAACGCGTGTACAGACCCAGCCATCCTCCAAGCGCTGCCACCGGCACCGCGAGCAACCCGCCGAGAAGCGCCTGCTGTTTGCGGCGTGTACGGTTGGCCTCATCGGCCCAGGCGGTCTCCTCTCGGAGAATCCGCGGCAGGCCCGGGGAGGCCAGGCGCATGCGGGTCTGCGGGACGGCTTCCTTGGGGAAAACGATCCGGCCCTCGACCATCGTGGCGGCCGGCAGATCGCGGATCGTGAGCACCGCGCCGCCGGCGACCGGCCGCACATTGCCGTGCAGCGGGCCATGCCCCCAGGCGCGGATCTGCTCGGCTGGCAGATTGCCGGGCAGACGCACTTCGATGCGCACGTCGCGGGTCGGCCGATCCCAGCCTGTGCCGATGAACTTCCAGTACAGCTCGGCGACGTCACTATAGGCGATCACGACGTTGCGGACGAGATAGGCGATGGTAAACGTCTTGGACTCGTTGGACGCCCGAAACTGCCAGCGGATCATCACCGCATCGTTCGAGCGGCTGAACTCGTAGGTCCCTGGGCTGCGTGACCCGGAGAACCTGTACGCCCCGCGCTCGTCGGAAACCAGGATGCCCTCGATGCGCTGATGAGGCTCCAGCGGCAGCCGGTAGCCCGCCCATGTGAAGTCGCCGTTGAACGCGTACGTGCGGGACTCGGTGATGCGCAGGCTGCCGTCGGCGCCGACCGATGCCTCGATCGCGACACGCGTGAAGACGAAGCTCTTCGCGGCCGCGGGCAGCGCGGCCAGGGCAAGGATCAGCGGAATAATGAGCAACGCCCCCATGAGCATGGGGGCGCCGGCGGCCGCCCAACGGCGTCGGGACGCCGCGATCACTTGCCGGGCGTCACCCGCACCAGTTCGGCGTAGATGCGGATGGTCTGCGAGCCCTGCGTGACGATCGAGTCTTCCTTGACCATCCCCACCCGCGGGACAAACCATCGCCACGACTGGATGCGGACGCCCCCGCCGAGCTGACCTTCCAGATAGAGCTGCATCGCGTCGTAGGTCCCCGCCGGCACGGCCGTGGTCTCCCGCCGAGCCCAGGTGAAGTTCATGGTGATCGGCTGGTTGTCGATGCGCCCATTCCAGCGCCATACCTGCCCGATGGCAATCGGCGTGGCCAGCATCCGCTGTGGCGGCGTGAGGTCGACGGTGGCCGCCGGGTAGCTGCGCTGGTGCGCGTAGACGCCATCTGCCGCGACCCGGTAGCACTCGCGCTGGGTCGTGTTCCCGGCGATCACGGTTTCGATGATCCGGCATTCATGCGCTCCGACGCGCGCCGTCGATCCCACGCGCATCATGATCTCGCCGTGTGTGTTCGTGCGAAATGTCCATACCGTTCCCGGCACCATTGGGAAGTAGGCGGCGATCCCGGACTCCGCCGCGCCGGCCTTCCCCGTGCCGAGCAGCAGCGACGCGATGATGCAGACCAGCGCGCCTGTGCCCACCGTTCTCCGCACGCGATATTCCCCCTTCACCCACTCCGGCTGGGTTGGGGTGCGGATTTGCACACCCGAGGTAATGGTGCCCGAAGGCCAGGGGGGCTAGTCGGGCTGTCGCCCCCTACTCGGCATCGAGCGCGGACGCGTCGTGGGGCGGCGGGCCCGCTCCCGCTGCTGGCCGAACTTCACCAAGTCGGGAGGACGAACCCAGGCTCCACCGCAGACAGGGCACTCGTGCAGCCACACATCGGCGGCGGCCCCGTAGGGTGCGCTGCGGCGGAGCGGCAGCCGGCACCGCGGGCAGGCCAGGGTTGTCCCCGGAGGCCCCGCGGCGGTCCGTGGCGCCTCCGCGACGAGTGCGGGCGTGGCGGCCATGTACAGCTCGAGGGCATCGAACCAGATTCCGCCACAGACGGCGCACCGATCAACGGGGATGGGAGCATCATAGTGTGACGCGATGGTGGCTTCGGATAAGGGCGCTCCGCAGTCGGGACAGGTGACGCCCCTTCGCCGGACGGGTGCGGCGACCCGGAGGCTCGGATCGATGCGCTCGAGCATCTCCAGCCGCGCCTCGATCGGCGGCTGCACCGGCGTCAGGTTCTCGGGCACGATGCCTTCGGCCGTAAAATACTTGAACTGGTACGCCATAGGAAGAGGAGAACTCGGCGGCGTGACGTCGCGCAGCTTTCTTAGAGCCGCATGCAGCGCCTCGGGGTGGCGCGTCAGCTCCACCGCGCGGAGATCGGCGAGCAGGTCTTCCTCCCGCCCCAGCACATAGCCAATCAGGTGCGCGAGGAGATTGGCGATGACCATCCCCGGGCTGACCAGCACGAGCGTCGCGTCGGCATACGCAGCGAGGCCTGGATCCCATTCAGGCGTGGTATGCCCGGCCAGGGCGATGGCGAGAACCGCGGCGCCGAACAGGCCCGCGATCGCGGCCCCTTCTGATCCCGCGGCAAGCAGGAACAGCACGAGGGCGGCGGCGCCGAGAATCCGGAGCAGATCAAGCATCGACTCCACGGTATCGCTGTCGGCGGTCGCGTTCGAAGCCAGGTGGCCGATCTCGTGCGCGGCCACGGCCTCGAGCTCATCGGTGGACAGCAGTGCCAGCAGCCCGGCAGTGAAAAAGACTGTCGGCTTTCCATGTTCGAGGACCGTGAACGCCGTGGGGCTCGTGTGCGCCACAACGCGCGCCCGTGGCGCCGGCATGCCCGCGGCGATCGCGACTCCCCCGACGGCCCGCCGGGCGGCATCCAGCGCGGAGGGTTCCTGCACCTCACGCAGCCTCGGCGATCCCAGGCCACTCTCCCGCAGCCACGCGAGGCCGCCGACTGCGGCCATCAAGACGATGACCGCGGCGACGAGCCAGACGTCCGAGACACCAGGGTACAGCCTCTCGCGCACCACCGCGATCAACGCCGCGCATGCACCGCCAAGCGCCAGGATGCACCCGATGAGCACCCATCGTACCACGGCGCGGCGAGCCCGGAGGGCCTCAACCAGATCCCACATCGACGCAGGGTCTCTGACCGATCGCGCACCGGACACGACCCTTTGGGCCACCGCGGCGGGATAGAGACCGACGATCACGTAGCCCGCGGCCAGGACGACAAGGGCCAGCACGACGACAGCCGAGATCCACGGTGATAGGGCGTCCATGGGTGAATCAGACGCGGCCGAGGCTGCGCCATACGTCGAGCGTGAGACGCAGCCTGCGGATCACTTCATCGGTGAACTCGGTGGTGGTAGCCGCGCCGCCCAGGTCCACCGTGCGTATGCCGGCCTGGACCGCCTCGAACGTCGACTCGTAAATCGCGCGAGAGGCCGCAGACGCCGCCGGATGCGGAAGGTAGGCCACCAGCGCAGCACAGGCCAGAATCATCGCCATCGGGTTCGCCAGATTCCTCCCGAAGAGGCGCGGCGCGGTGCCGTGCGGCGCCTCGGCCAGGACGATCGTCGGATTGAGATCGCCCGCGATGCTGAGCACGAGCGACTCCGCGCCCGCGATACTGCCGAACATCTGCAGCACGAAGTCGCTGAGCGTGTCGCCGTCGCGGTTGAGCGCCGGGATGACCAGGCCCTCGCCTGTGGACTGCAGCAGGAGCGCGTACACCGCGTCGATGAGCTGTGGGTCGTAGAGCACGTCGGGATGGCGGAGGGCGGCCGCGTCGACCTCTTCCTTCAGCATTCCTTCGTAGACGGGACTGACCGTGTACTTCGGCCCACCGAACACCTTCGCCCCGAGAGTACGGGCATGACGGAAGGCGAACTCGGCGACAGCGCGGCAGTGCCGGCGCGTAATCTTCGTGGTCCGGTAGGCCATCTCATCATTGCCGGTCCCCTCCCGCCACTCGCGCGCGTTGTACGCATCACCCACCGCCATGCGCACGACCGCGATCGGCGCGACCACTCCCGCAACCGGCCGCACGCCGGGGATGCGTCTGCCCGTTCTGAGGATCACGGTGGCGTCGATCCACTCCCGCAGCAGCGCGTTGGGGCTCCCCACGTCGTCCGCGGCCTCGGGCGTAATCGTGGCCGCCTTGATCCCATACCGGTGGGTACGGAGCGCGTTTGCGGCTTCCCGTACCACCCCGTTGCGCGTTTGCCGGCGCCTTGCCAGACTCAGATCGTACCGTTCAAAGTCGATGGGGAGGCCGATGACGTCGTTGTCCAGCACCCGGATGGCGTCCAGGAGCAGTTCCTGGCCGGTCTGGTCGCCTTCAAGCAGGACGATGCGCATGAATGCCCGTCGGGCTCAGGATCTCCTGCCACCGATCCTGACGCGGACGATGCAGGGCGAGGCCAATCAGGCTGAGCACGCAGAGGACGCTGAGGCCCGCGCGGTTGCCGAACACAAGGTAGAGCATGAGGCCGAGTATCGCGGGCGTCAGCGCCAGAGTCACCGCCGCCAAGGAGGGCCCGACGATGCGCCCCAGGACTTCCGGGGCGGATCGGGCGGCCGCGGCCCGCGCCTGTCCAAAGGCCCGCTCCCTCAACCACACACCGAAGATAATGTCGGCGAGCCCGACCGCGTAGAACGCCAGGGCGATTATCCCGCCGGTTCCATCGGCGGCGCGTGGTCCGGGGGCAAAGAGCGGTACGAGGAGCCAGATGGCGGCCGCGAGCACGAGCTCGACCAGCCACAGCGCCTGCACCACGCGCAGGCTTTGGATCAACGCGGCCTGAGGGTTGGGGGGGAGGCTTCTCTTCTCCATCGAGTCGTCCGTGGCGCCGATGTCGTCGCGCACACTTCTGCGAAGGGTGTTCCCATCCTGCCCTCGACGCAGGCGGGAGGGAGCCCTCCACCACCCGCGGAATCGAGAGAACTCAACCTGGTGATCCGCAGGCTGACCCGCGGCGAAGTGGGATTCTAGGAGGACGCGATGGACGCGGTGGTCGTGTCAAGTCTATGGAAATCGTTCGATGAGGTCAACGCCGTCGAGGGCGTTTCGTTTGCCATCCGGCATGAAGAATTCTTCACCCTTCTCGGTCCGAGCGGCTGCGGCAAGACCACGACCCTGCGCTGCGTCGCCGGCCTGGAGGTCCCCACGCGCGGCGAGATCGCCATCGCCGGACAGACGGTCAGCGCCCCTGAGGCGGGCATCTTCGTTCCGCCCGAGAAGCGCCGGCTGGGCATGGTGTTCCAAAATTATGCCGTGTGGCCGCATATGACCGTATTCGACAACATCGCATACCCGTTGCGGGTCGCCGGCAAGTCCCGGCAGGCCATCTCCGAGCGCGTGCGGGAAATCACGGATCTGGTCGCCCTTCCGGGCCTGGAAAAGCGGCTCCCGCATCAGCTCTCCGGGGGACAACAGCAGCGTGTGGCGCTGGGGCGGGCGCTGGCCGGACGGCCGGAGATCCTTCTGCTCGACGAACCTCTATCAAACCTCGACGCCAAGCTGCGCGAGCAGATGCGGTTTGAGTTGAAAGAGCTGCAGCGCCGGACGCGCATTCCCGTGCTCTACGTGACGCACGATCAGGCCGAGGCCATGGCGTTGTCGGATCGCCTGGCGGTCATGTCCGCGGGGCGCATTGCGCAGATCGGCCAGCCGGCGGCCATCTACCGCCAGCCCGCCAGCCGGTTCGTGGCCGATT
Source organism: bacterium (assembly GCA_050694895.1). Classification (GTDB taxonomy): domain Bacteria; phylum Sysuimicrobiota; class Sysuimicrobiia; order Sysuimicrobiales; family Humicultoraceae; genus JBQTJP01. The sequence continues at coordinate 8,767 of JBOGSE010000341.1, forward strand.
TCATCGGGCAGATGAACTTCCTGCCGGCCACGGTCGTTGCCACCGAAGCGGGAACGGCACGTGTCGCGATCGACGGATATCAGTGCCGTGCAGAGAACCCCGGGGGGATCTCGGGCCGGGCCACGGTGGCGGTTCGCCCCGAGGACCTCGATCTGGGATCCGGCCCCGGCATCCCGGGGCGCGTGGAAGTGCGGGGCTTCCTGGGCAATATCGTGGAGTACCGCGTGCGGCTCGCCGGCGGGGAGGCGCTTCGCGCGCAGGCTGCGCCGTCGGCGCCGCATGAAGAGGGCGCGGCGGTGTCCGTCACGATCCGCCGGGCGATGCTGTTCGACAGCGATCCTGCCGTAGGGCCCTCGCGCGGCGGAGGGACATTGTGAGGATCGGCGCGTCGACCACCACGACCCGGGAGCTCCCGCTCCACGAGGCTCTCGAGGTGGCGAGTGCGCTCGGGTACGATGCCCTGGAGATCTGGGTCGAGCATCTCTGGGACCAGGGCGCCTCCCCCGACCGCCTCGCCGCCGACGCGGCCGCGCACGGGCTGGCCCTGACGGTGCATGGACCCACCCGCGATCTCAATGTGACGGCGGCGAACGCCGCCATCAAGGCAGAGTCGCAGCACCAGTATCTGGCCGCGCTCGACGCCGCCGCGGCGCTGCGGGCGGAGATCGTTGTGCTGCACCCCGGCGCGACCTCATCCGCCGGCGACGATACAGAGGCGTTCTGGCCGCCGCTGGAGGAGTTCTTCCGCCTGATCGCCGAGCGCGCCGCAGCGCTCGAACTGCGCGTAGGGATCGAGAACATGGAGCGGCGTCGCCACGAGTTCATTACGAACCTCGACCTGGTCGTCCAGCTGATCCGACGCGTCGGCCATCCGGCGCTTGGTTTGACGCTCGATGTAGCGCACGTCCTTTTCAACGGCGATGTCCTGGCACTCGAAGGGCTCGAGCGCGCTATCTGTCACGTCCATCTCTCGGGGTCGACGCGCGAGAAGGTCCACGTCCCGCTAAGTGAGGGGGTCTACGATCTGCGGCCGGTGCTGGCCGGCCTGCAGCGCTTCTTCCACGGGATCGTCGCGATTGAAGGCTACGTGCGCGGGCGCGCGCGCGAGATGCTGGCTGAGAATCGGGCTGTGTTGGCCCGGTGGATCGGGACCGGCGCCTTTCTGCTGTAGGGGCAGGACGGCGCGTCTAGCGCCGGATCACGCGTGGGAGATTCTGCAGCCGCGGGACATACGTAAACTGGCCCCGGCGTTCGATCGCGATAAGGCGAACGACCGGCGCGCCGACGAGACCCTTCTTGAACGTCCCGACGACGATCGACACGAGGACCGTGCGGCCATCAGGCAAGGCGGCGGCCACCGTCACACAGGCAGGGAAATCACGGCCGACATCCGCCGGCGTGCCGGTCTGCTCCCCGCAATCGTCGAGTTCCCAGCTGATCTTCGCCGGGGGCCCAACAACCTTTCTGAACCAATCGGCAAAACGCTCCCCGGGCAACCCTGCCTCCAGCCGCGAGGCAGACGTGTGCTTCACGCGCGCGATTGCCCGCGTCTCCAGCGGCTGCGCGGCGAGCGGTGCGGCGATGACCAGGTTCAGCAGCAGGAGTGCGCCGAGCGCACACCTGGCCGCGGTCCTCACAACCCGGCAAAACCATCGAGGATGCGAGCAACGTGCCGGGCGCCGCTGAGAAAATCACTCAGGCGCACATGTTCGTTCGGTGAATGCGTCCGGTTGTCTGCGTAGCCCACGCCCGCGCTCACGACGGAGATGCCGAGCGGCCCGGCAAAGGCATAGACGGGGCTGCTCCCGCCCGACATCGGGTGAAGCAGGCCCGGCCGGCCGTAGA